>NZ_JASUSU010000010.1:0-75887 GCF_030445905.1 Oceanotoga sp.
GCTGGTTCTCAAGTCGTTGAGTGGAATGTTCAAATGGCAGGTGCTTTGGTTGCTGCTTTACCCACTCTTATCGTTTATATCGTTCTTGGTAAGTATTTCCTAAAAGGTCTTTTATCTGGTTCTGTTAAAGGTTAAGTTTATATCAAAAAAACAGGAGTATTCTCCTGTTTTTATTAAAAGGTGATAATATGTTATGTTATACTTATATATTAAAATGCTCTGATAATTCATTGTATACAGGTTGGACAAATGATTTAAAAAAAAGGTTAGAAACTCATAACTCTGGAAAAGGTTCAAAGTATACGAGAAGTCGTTTACCTGTTGAAATTGTTTATTTTGAAGAGTTCAAAAATAAAAGTGATGCAATGAAAAGAGAGTATGAAATAAAAAAACTCTCCAGAAAAAACAAATTAATATTAATTAAAAAAAACGGTTTAATTTAAAAACTTTTAAAGGCTGTTTATCTGTTGCTACAACAAATGAAAAATCATCTATATTAGTTGCTGCTCCAAAATCGCCATCTTTATTCATACAAACAACAGATATATCCCCAGCTTTTCCTCTTTTATCTGATAATTTTTTATGAAGCTTAAAAACAGCTTTTTCAGCAGATTCTTGAGGACTCATACCGATTTCCATATTTCTAACTATTTCATATGAAATACTACCTTTCATTATATCTTCGCCCAAACCAGTTGCTGTAGCTCCACCTATATCACTATCAGCATAAAGTCCAGAACCAAAAAAAGGCGAATCACCAACACGACCTTTTAATTTCATAAATAATCCGCTTGTAGATGTTGCACAACATATAGTTTTTTTAAAATCCAAAGCTACCATTCCAACTGTATCATGACCATCATAAGGAGATAGTCCTTCTTTCATGACTTTTTCTCTTCTTAAATTCCATTGTTTCATCGCATTTTCAGTTAACATATTTTTTCTTTTAAATCCATTTAAATCCGCGTATTTTTCTGCCCCTTCAGCAACAAGAAAATTATTAAATCTATTTTTCATAAGAGATCTTGCAATTGAAACGGGATTTGAAAAATTTTTTATTCCAGCTATACCGCCAATAGATAAAGTATCTCCATTCATAAAAGCTGCATCTAATTCAACTTCACAAAATTCATTTGGCAATCCACCAAAACCAACAGAGCTAAATTCTGGATTGTCTTCCACATCCATTATAGCTTCTTCTAAAGCTTGTTCAGAACTAAAATTTTTTTCAATTAATTCAAACCCTTTTTTTATACCTTCAAATGCCATTTCCCATGTTGCTATAATACCATAATGCATAGCATCACTCCTATTTCCATAAATCTTTTTTACTCGTAGACACGGCATAAACTCCATTTGAAAAAAGTTCATTTATTTCTTCTTTATTTCTTATTAGACCTCCAGCAATAATTTTAGTATTTATATTTTTGTATATTTCTAAAAAAAATGGTGCTGCAACTGAAGGTAATATTTCTATCATATCAGGTTTTGTATTTATAATAACATTTTTTAATGCATTGAGTGAGGACGAATCTATTAAAAATACTCTTTGTATGGTAAAAAAATCAAATTTTTTAGCTGCCTGAATGACTGTATTTCTTGTGGATATTATTCCATCACACATATCATTTTTCTTAAGATATTCTATACCTTTTTTGTCTATAGCTATTCCAGAAACGAGATCAACATTGACTATTAATTTTTTGCCATATTCTTTAGCTCTTTCATGTAAATCTTTCAATTCTACCAAAGAACCTCCAAGTAAGAATATAGAAGCCATTTTAGAGTTTAAAGCCTCATCATAATCATTAATGTCTCTTACAGCTGGTATAACAGTATTTTTCTTGAAAAATATCATAAAAATCTCCTCCTGTAAGTATTTAATTCTATTATACTAAAAATATTAAAAAATGACCCTTGATAAATCAAGGATCATTTTGATAAAATTTATTCTTTTTCTTCCCAATCCATAGCTCTTTTTACTGCTTTTTGCCATCCTTTATATTTTTTTATTCTATCGGATTCTTCCATTTTACTTTCAAAAGTCTTATTAACTTCCCATATATTTTGTATATCCTTCTCACTTTCCCAAAACTTAACTGCAAGTCCTGCAAGAAATGCTGCACCCATAGCCGTTGTTTCGAGTACAGAAGGTCTTAATACTGGAACATTCAATATATCAGATTGAAATTGCATTAAAAAGTCATTTGCTGCCGCTCCACCATCTACCTTTAAAGCTTTTAACTCTATACCAGAATCCTGTTGCATAGCTTCTAAAACATCTTTAGACTGATATGCTAAAGATTCAAGTGTAGCTCTTACAAGATGTTCTCTCTTTGTTCCTCTTGTTAGACCTAAAATAGCTCCTCTTGCGTACATATCCCAATACGGTGCTCCAAGTCCTGTAAAAGCAGGCACAACATAAACACCTTCTGTATCTTTAACCAGATTAGCATAATATTCTGATTGAGGTGCATCATATACAAGTCTTAATTCATCTCTCAACCATTGTATTGCAGCTCCAGCAACGAATATACTACCTTCTAATGCATAATAAACTTTATCTTCTATACCCCATGCTATAGTTGTTAAAAGACCATTTTTAGATTCAACAGGTTTTTCACCAGTATTCATGAGCATAAAACAACCTGTACCATAAGTGTTTTTTGCCATTCCCTGTTGATAACAAGCTTGTCCAAAAAGTGCTGCCTGTTGATCTCCTGCAATTCCAGCTATTGGGATATTAGATCCTCCAAAAGTTCGTTCATCTGTGTAACCATATACACAACTTGAAGGCTTAACTTCTGGAAGCATAGATTTAGGTATATTTAACTCTTCAAGTATTTCATCATCCCATTTTAATTCTTTTATATTATATAGCATAGTTCTTGATGCATTGGAATAATCTGTCACATGAACTTTTCCCCTTGTTAAATTCCATATGAGCCATGTATCTATAGTTCCAAATAATAATTCCCCTTTTTCAGCTTTTTCTCTTGCACCATCTATATTATCTAAAATCCATTTTATTTTTGTTGCTGAAAAATAAGCATCTATTACAAGACCTGTTTTTTCTTTTATCCTTTCTTCCCAACCTTTTCTTTTTAACTCATCACAAATGGCTGCTGTTCTTCTACATTGCCATACAATGGCATTGTAAACAGGTCTTCCAGTATTTTTATCCCAAACGACAGTTGTTTCTCTTTGATTTGTTATACCAATTGCTGCAACTTCGTCTGGTTTAACTCCTGCCGTTTCAAGAACTTCTCTTGCAACACCACTTTGACTTCCCCATATTTCCATTGCATCATGTTCTACCCAACCAGATTTTGGAAACATCTGTTTAAATTCTTTCTGAGAAACTCCTTTTATTTTGCCATTATGATCAAAGAGTATAGCTCTTGAACTTGTTGTTCCTTGATCAAATGAAAGAATATATTTTTTCATAATTGTATCCCCCTTTTGTTCTTATACACATTTTATTTAAAATATTAAGTTAAATGTAAATGCACCTATAATACCACCTATAATAGGACCTATTACAGGCACCCATGAATATTTCCAATCAGATTTACCCTTGCCATGTATGGGTAAAATAGCATGTGCTATTCTTGGTCCTAAATCCCTCGCAGGATTTATTGCATAACCGGTTGGTCCACCTAATGACATTCCTATAACAAATACTAATAAACCAACAGATAATGCAGATACTCCATTTTGTAAATTATTTGTTCCTATAAAAAGAATACCAAAAACGAGCATAAAAGTCCCTATAATCTCTGTTAACATATTTTTACCATAATCTCTTATGGCTGGTGCCGTACAAAAAACAGCTAATTTACTTTCTTGGCTTTCAGTTTCTTTCCAATGAGGCAAATAGGTCAACCAAACCAATACTGCACCAATAAACGCACCTATTAACTGAGCAAATATATACATAGGCACTTCAGCCCAAGGAAATTTTCCTATTGAAGCTAATCCAACTGTAACAGCTGGATTCAAATGAGCTCCACTTACTTCACCAGAAGCAAAAACTCCCATCGATACTGCTAAACCCCATGCAAAAGTTATGACTATCCATCCGGAGTCTTTTGCTTTCGACTTATTTAAAGAAACCCCAGCAACAACTCCATCGCCCAACAATATCAGAACAGCTGTTCCAATAATTTCAGCAACAAATGTCGACATTTTCCCCACACTCCTTAATATATAATTACACCTTAAGGGAGTTCTTCTTTTTCAACAGATCTTGTAGATATTATATTCACATCTTCATAAATTTTTTTAATTAGAATATCCCCCCTTTTAACAGGTGCTTTAACTACTGTTTTTCTTATTATTTTCATAGCTTCTTCAACAAATTTTAAAGGTAATGGTTTATCAGACTTTACAGATGTGAGAGGCTGTTTACCATTCTTAACGAGAATACTTGTAACAAGAGTTCTCTTGGGATCTATTATTTCATCTATAACAAATTGCCTTCCTTTTTCACATCTGTTTCCTTCAATACTTTCTATAGTTTTATCTTCATAAAATTTTATTGTAACTTTACATCCAACAGGGCAATTAACACATGTCATTCTCTCTTCAAACAATTTCATAAGCTTTCACCTCTATAATTTCATTAAAATTCTTTATATCTCTTAATTGAATTTTTATCATTTCCGAAGGAATAGCTTCATTTATAACTTTTTTTATTCCATATTCAGGTATTTCTATGCATATTTTATTAAAAGGTTTTTTTACTCTTAAAAAAAGTTCTCCTTTAAAATCAGTGTTTATATATGTAGGATACATTATTCCTATATTTTTGCTTTTTTGAAGTTTTATGATTTTATCATCTTCATAATCTTTTAATGCTTTTTTTGCAGCAAATCTTCCGGCTTTTTCTCCTTGTGCTGCAACATAATCAACTAAATCAAACACTACAGTGCAATTACCAGCAGCAAATATCCAATCGGCAGATGTTTGATTTGTATTGGAAGTTATAAAGCCATTATCATGATTTAAAAAGTCAAAAGGTTTAATATTTGGTATCAATCCTACAGAAGATATTAAAGTGTCTACTTCAAAAATCATATCTTCTCCATCTACATAATTAAATCTTTCATCTACTTTTGTAGTTAATATTTTTTCAACTCTTTCTTCTCCACTTATTTCTTTTACAGATCTTGAAAGATATAGAGGTATATTAAAATCTTTTAAACATTGTTGAATATTTCTTTCAAGCCCTCCAGGATATGACATAATCTCAATAACAGCTTTAACATCAACTCCCTCAAGAGTAAGTCTTCTCGCCATTATAAGTCCTATATCACCAGAACCGACTATTAAAGCTGAATTTCCTGGTTTCAAATTCATTAAATTCATATATCTTTGAGCAAGTCCTGCCGAAAAGACTCCTGAAGGTCTTTTACCAGCTATTCCTATAGACGAAAATGGCCTTTCTCTTGCCCCTGTTGCAATAACCATAGTTTTTGTATTAATCGTATGAACACCATATTTATTAACAAGAAAAACAGATTTATCTTTATTAACTCCCAAAATATATGATTTTGGTAATATTCTTATCTTTGGATTAAAAATTTTTTCTTGCATAATCTCTTTAAATTCAGGACCAGTTAAATCTTCTTTTAGATATTGAAGTCCAAAACCATTATGTATACATTGATTTAAAACTCCACCAACATCATCTTCTCTTTCAACTAAAATAACTTCGGCATTTTCATCTGCTGCACCTAATGCCGCTGCTAGACCAGCCGCTCCACCGCCAACAACAACAACATCTGTATTATAAATCATAATCTCACCTCTGAATCAATAATCCAAGTTCCTTTTTCATTCATAACAATATCTTCTGGTTTCTTATTCAATTCTTCTGCCAAAATTTTTACTATTTTTGATGAGCAATAACTTCCTTGACATTCTCCAAAAGATGCCCCTGTCAAAAATTTTATATCTTCTAAAGTTTTTGCACCTTTTTTTATAGCCGCTTTAATATCCTTTTTGCTAACTTTATTGCAGAAACATACAAGTTCTCCAGCTTCTGGATCATTTTCAATTCTTTCATTCCAAAGATCTATATCTTCTTCATTAAATACTCTAAAACTATCTACTTTAGGATTAAAATCTTGTCTTTTTAAGAATTTTGTATTCATTTCTTTTTTTATAATTTCATCAACAACATATTGAGCAATTGCAGGTGCAGCAGTCAATCCAGGAGATCTTATTCCACTTACATGTACAACATTTCCCTCACCTTTTCCTATATAAAAATCTTTTTCAGCCGTTTCAGGTCTTAATCCAGCAAATGTTTTTACAGAATCTTGTCTATAATTTATTTCTGGAACTAATTTTAAACCTTTTTCTCTTATTTCAGAAAGACCCTCATTGGTATTTGAAAAATCTTTTTTATCTCTTATTTCTTGAGCATTTGGTCCTATTAAAAATCCACCATCTATAACAGGAACTACTAAACATCCTTTAGATATTTTATTGGGTATTGGAAAAATTATAGAATTTACATATTTAAACTCTGGTTTTGTGAGATAATATTCTCCTTTAACAGGATATATCTTTGGAACTTCATCTCCAAATAATTTTGCTATTTCATCTGCATATAAACCTGCAGCGTTTATAACTATATCTGCTTCAAACTCAAAATCATCTTCAAATTTTAATAAATATCTTTTATCATTCATTTCAACATCTATGAGTTTTTTATTAAAATAAAGTTTTCCACCATTCATTTCAACATTTCTTGCTGCTTGATGAGCCACCATCCATGGATTAACTATACCTGCTATAGGACAGTAAAAAGAAGCTATTATATCTTCATTTACCTTAGGTTCCATCTTCTTTAAAGTTTCGCCTTTTATAATTTGATATTCTTCAACTCCATTTTTTATAGCTTTTTCCACCAAGGAATTTATATACTCTAAATCCTCTTCTTCAAATGCAACTACATGTGATCCACATCTTTTTAAATCAAAAGATAGATCTTTTGAAAGTTCATCATACATTTTATTTCCTTTATAACTCAACTTAGCTCTCAATGTATTGGGAGTATCATCATAACCACCATGAATTATTCCAGAATTAGCTTTTGAAACCATTCTTCCAGGTCCCGATTTTTCATCAAAAATAGCTACATCCTTCTCATATTTAATTAATTCTCTTGCAATTAAAGTACCTACAACACCAGCACCTATTACAGCAATCAAAAAGGTCACCTCCAAAAAAATAAAAACCACATAGCTTGAGCGTTAAAAAACGCTTAATCTATGTGGCTTTCTCATATTCTCCGCCTTTTATTCAATTTCATATATTATAGCAAATTCACAAACAATTTTGCAAACTCATTAAATTTCAAATAAGAGCAGTTATCTCGAAATATTCAGATTAAATATCTATATAACTTCAAATATTCAAAAATTAATAAAATAAAATTAATATTTTCACAATATTAAAAAGCCATATCAAATTGATATGGCTTTTTTTAATTTATATTCCAAATATACTCAAAATATATTCCAAGAATTAATATTGGAATATTTTCATTAGATGGTTTATAATATTTTATATTATTATGTTCAGACTCTGGCTCTGCATCAACAAGTTTAAGTTTATTAAATATATATCCTTCATCAGCTCTAAATCCTATACTTAAATTATTAAGAACATTGAATTTAAAGTAATTTTTCCAAATTAATTTATTTTCAAGTACAGATTCATCTAAAAGTTTTGTACTATTTTTATGTCCATCTATTCCTGAATTCCAATCAGGTTTTTCATGCCAAGGATTGGCTGGTGATTTGCTACCTGAAACAGAATATTCTATACTTCCCTTATACAATAAATCACTTGAATTCTTTTCATTATTATATGTAATCATAAAAGAAATATTATTTTCACCATTGTAATACCCAATATAATTATCTTCATTTAAAATAGTTTTATTAATAGTTTTAACCTCATACTCAACATCAGGATAATAAGTATATCCATACATAGTATTTTGAGTAGAATTACCATAAGGCTCAAATGTATACTTAGTTGCTCCAGCATGATAAAGACCTATATTACCAAAATTCGTATCGAAATTTCCACCCAATGACCATGCTATTTTATCTGGATTTTGATATCCTTCTGGTTTTAAGAATCTATTCATATTTATATCATCAACCAATATTTGAGCATATGCATAATAATAATCTTCTTCTATGTCTATTAAAAATCCCATTATAGAATTATCATTTCCATTTTGCTGCCAAGGATTACCTGAACTTACATTTATATACTGAACAAAAAAATTTGGTATTGGATTCAAAAAATACTCCGCATCAAAATATCTGCCAGTATATACTATAGAATCTTGATATGCAAATCTTATATTTCCAAATTTTAATCCATAAACTTTATAATTGGCACCTCTATCTGGATAAGAAAGGGCAGAATTTTTATTTAACCTAATCCATCTCGATCCATAAAAGAAATTATCATCTTCAAATCTAAAGTTTAAAATCATTGAATTATTTCCCAGAGAAGATATAAAAAGTGAATATGGTGAATGAACTTCATCATAATGTTCAAAAATTCCAGCATCAAACTCTATATTTTCATATTTCATTGATACTCCACCATTATTCATATAATAATAGTATTTATCAAGTCCTCCGCCTTGTCCAGTTCCATATTTTTCATCACTATTTAAAGACATATCGGCCAAAAATTTAAAATATTCATATTCATGACTTAAATCAAATCTCATTTCAGTTGAAAGTTTATCAAAATCTAATTTTGGATTTAAATTAAATTTAACATCAAATGAAAATGATAAAATGGATATGATAGAAATCAATAAAACTGCAATTTTTTTCATAAAATTCAGCTCCTTATACTTTTTTATACGTATATTATACAATGTCATCTTAAAATTAATATATAAAATAAAAAAAGAATAAGAATTTAATATTAAAAACAGACTTTACCTTTACCTGATCTTTTCACTTCATACATTTTATCATCGGCTATTTTTATAAAAGTATCCATATCAAAGTTTTTATCGTATTTTGATATTCCACCACTCATAGAAATGCTTTCAAAAAAATTTATACTTTGAATCGAATTCTTTATTTTAAAACAAAATTCTCTTATATAATCATCATTTTTATTGTTAAAAAAAACAACAAATTCATCTCCACCATATCTTCCTATAAAATCATCTTCACTTATATTATTTTTTATTATTTCTACAACTTTTAAAATTACTTTATCTCCTTCTAAATGGCCATATTTATCATTTAAATTTTTAAAATCATCTATATCAAACATCATTAAATACATATTCTTATCAAAAGTATTCTTTAAACAAAATTCAACCTTTTCAAAAAAATGATTCCTATTAAAAATTCCAGTTAAAGGATCATTTTTAGCCAATTTTTCTAAACTTTCTTTTTTACTTTTCAATTCTTGAAAATATATATACATCAAAAAATATAAAGATAAAAATATTGTTAATATTTGACTGTATACAGATAAAATTTTTTCATGTATACTTTGTTCTCTATGAAACATACTCGGATTAAAGTATTGTAAAAATATTAAAAAAGTTATCATAATAAAAAAAGATAAAAAAGCTACTTTTTTTCTATTTCCATCTAAACTTAAAAACAAATATACTATAAATACTGGAAAATGATATGGTACGGTTCCCAATATACCACCATCTAATATCCAAATTATGGGATAAAAATTAATAATAGTAATTATATATACTAAAAAATGTATATTTTTCGTATAATCAACAAATTTTGTAAACAAATAAAATATCAAATAACATATGCCTATAAAAAATAATATAAATCCAAATTCAGTATTAAATCTTAGAAAATTCATAAAAGAACCTTGTAAACAAGCCAAAGTTCCAGTGAGACAGGAAACATAAAAGATCTTTTGTTCTAAGGAGTTTTCTTCCCCTCCAAAAATTAAATCTAAAAATTTATGATTCATAGAAATCCTCCCAAAAAGATATCATATACGAACTAATTATAATATATAATCTTGATAATTCTTTTTAATTTATTAAAAAATAGAAACATTTTCATTATATTTATATAAATCTTAATATTTTATAAACATAATATTTTGCAAAAGATCTATATATATTCTTTAAACTTTTATTAATTTTATTATTGTAAGATTTAATTATAATCAAAAGGAGGGACTTTATTATGAAAAGAGTATTAATTTTATTATTATCTTTAAGTATTTTCAGTTTATCTTTTGCATTCGATATAGTTGGAGGTGGAACTTATAACACTCATAACTTCGACTATTATATCGACAATGAAAAATCATCTGTTGATGAAGACATTAAAGAACAAATTTCAAAAGGGTATGGTGCATATGCTGGAATGGCCTTGTATTTAAATCATAACTTAGGTATAGAAGGAGGAATTGATTGGTTCAACAGTTCTTATAAAAACTCAGATGGCAGTTTCTCAATTTCTCAAAATACATTTGGACCATATGGTGCTTTAAAATTAAAGGTAAATATACCAGCAACTCCATTTTCTTTTGATGCAAAAGCAGGTTTAATTTACTATATGAATGAAACTACTTCAAAAGGATCTATTGGTTCTATATCTTTTACACCAGGTGAAAAATATACCGGTATGGGATATGTACTGGGTGCTGGATTTAATTATGAAATAAAAAATGGATTTAATATAAATCTTAATGGTAATTACAGAATAGCTAAACTTCCTTTGACTGAAATAAAAACAATTTCAGATGATAATTATAAAAAATATGAAGGTACGAAAAAAGAATTAGATTTAGGTGGTATGAGAATTGGAATTGGTTTAAGTTTAGAATTTTAATTAATGATCAAATAAATATAATGAAGTAATAAATTAACATGTTTGATTTATAATTATATTAAAAGTAAATAAAAAAGAAATTCCAGGGAGTGCTCCTATTGCTGGAGCTGAGACAGATATAGCAAATCTGGAACCCGTGAACCTGATCCAGGTAATACTGGCGGAGGGATGGACAATATATAAAAAATAATATTTATATAAAATCAAAAAGTACTCCGCATGATGCGGAGTATTTTTTATATTAAGGGGGAAAATTATATGCAATTTGTAGAAGAAAATCTTATTAAAATGCGTGAAAAAAATCCTGTAATACAATGTTTTACAAACAATGTGGTTACAAATTTTACAGCCAATGTTCTTTTAAGTAGTGGAGCCTCTCCAATAATGTCCTATTGTGAAGAAGAAGCAGAAGAAATGCAAAATATAGCTTCTGCACTCCTTTTAAACATTGGAACTTTAGATAAAACAACTTCAGATCAAATGAGATTTCAAGCAAATATTTCAAAAAAAACTAAAATTCCAGTAATAATAGATCCTGTCGGTGCTGGTGCCAGTAAATTGAGAACTAATTTAAGTATAGAATTAATAAATAAAGCTAATACAAAAATAATAAAAGGAAACTCAGGAGAAATAGCTGCAATAAATGGAATAATAGGAAAAACTCGTGGGGTAGATGCAACTATTTCTGAAGAATCTTTTACATCTAAAATTACTATAGAAACAGCTAAAAAATTTGATTGTACAGTAGTTACAACTGGAAAAATTGATTATATTAGTGATGGAAATAGAATTGCAAAAATTTTTAATGGATCAGAAATGCTACAAAAGATTACAGGAGCTGGATGTTCTTTAGGTGCTTTAATAGGTGCTTTTATTTCTATAACAGATCCTTTTGAAGCAGCTATTTCTGCTGTTGAATTTTTTAATATAGCAGCTGAAATTTCTGAAAGGGAAAAAAAATTTCCTGGATCTTTTAAAATAAAACTTTTAGATAATTTAATGAAATTAAATAAAGAAACTATTTCAAAAATGAAAAGAGTTGAAATAAATGAAATTTAATAAAGACATATTAAAACTTTATATGATAACTGACATTAATTATATGGATGAGAGAGAAAGTGTTTTAAAAGCTGTAAAAAGTGGTGCAACTTGTGTACAATACAGAGCAAAAAATACCGATACAAAACAAATGATAGAAGTTGCAAAAGATCTAAAAAAAATTTGTAATCATCATAATGTTCCATTGATAATAAATGATAGATTAGATATTGCTCTTGCAATACAAGCAGATGGAATTCATATAGGTCAAGATGATATGCCTATAGAAATAGTAAAGAAATACGCCTCAAATATGATAATTGGTGTATCTGCTTCAAATATTGAACAAGCTTTAATAGCTGAAAAAAAAGGTGCCGATTATATAGGAGCTGGAGCAATTTTTTCCACTCAGACTAAAAAAGATGCCAATTATATGGGAATAGAATCTTTAAAAGATCTAATGAAAAAAATAAAAATACCTGTTGCTGCAATAGGTGGAATTAATTTAAAAAATATAAAAAAAGTTTTAAAAACTAATATAGATGGAGTTTGTATAATATCTGCCTTGCTATGTTCTAAAGATATAGAAAAGACAACTAAAGAATTTTTAAAAATAATAGAGGAGGAACATATATGAATTATAAAGCAAAAGCATTAACAATTGCTGGCACAGATTGCAGTGGCGGAGCAGGTGTTCAAGCAGATTTAAAAACTTTTCATACTTTTGAAGTATATGGAATGTCTGTAATAACAGCAATAACAGCTGAAAATACACAACAGGTAAAATCAATTCAAGACATAGATCCTCAAATAATTTCAGATCAAATAGATATGGTTTTTGAAGATATAAGACCCGATGCATTAAAAATAGGTATGGTTTCAACAGAAAAAACTATAAAAACTATTGCAAAAAAATTAAAAGAATATAAATTTGATAAAATAATATTAGATCCCGTAATGGTTGCAAAAGGTGGAGAATTTCTATTGAAAAAAAACAATGAAAAATTTTTAATAGAAGAATTAATTCCAATATCATATCTGATAACACCTAATATACCAGAAGCTGAAATAATAAGTGAAATGGCTATTAAAAATATAGAAGATATGAAAAATGCCTGTATTAAAATATATGAAAAAGGAGCTAAAAATATTCTTTTAAAGGGGGGACATTTTAAAGGTGAAATTGCAACAGATATATTATATGATGGATTTAATTTTTATGAATACTCAGAAAAAAGAATCAATTCAAAAAACACTCATGGAACTGGCTGTACAATATCGGCAGCAATAACTTCATTAATAGCCCAAAATTATACATTAAAAGATGCCTTAACTATAGCTAAAGATTTCATAACAAAAGCTATAAAATATGCCCCTAAAAATATTGGACATGGACATGGTCCACTGAATCATAATATAAAACCAGCAAAAATTCAACATTTTAAATATCATGCAAATGATTATGATAAATGGTTCAAATCAAATAAAATATTATTCGAAAATGAATTAAAAGCACAAAAAAAGGCTTTAAAAAATCCCGAAAAAACTCTTGCTGTGGGTATTGGAGATGGTCTTTTTGCAAAAGAACTTGGAATTAAAGAGGGTATAGAACCTTCAGAAGATATGGCAAAACTCGCTAAAAGTAAAGGATTAGATGTTAAAATAGGATATGCAGAGGAGTTACCTTATGATGATGAAAGTTGGGAAAATGTTTATCTCGGCACTATAATGGCATCTGTAAATGATAAAAGAAAATCTATACAAGAGGCTGTAAGAGTATGTAAAAAAAATGGAGAAATTATAGTTTCAATATTACCAAAAGAATCCTCTTTTCCTTTATTATATGATTTATCTTATTTAAAAGGAGAATTTGATAAAAAAATATCTCCTGAATATCCTTATCCTTTAGAGTTTTTAAAAGATGTTAAATGGGCAACTGTAGAAGAAGTTTCTGATTTAATGAAAGAATATGGAATAAAAAATATTGAATATATTCAAACACTTACAATGCATCCAAAATACTCAAACATAATAGAAGAAGAACCAAAATCAGGGTATACTCATGGAGATTATGTAATAATAAAAGGTGTTAAAAAATGACTAATATAGAATTTTTAAAATCAAAAAATAAATTAATAATAGAAAAAATAAATAATAATCCTTTTATAATAGAGATCTTTCAAGGTATTCTTCCAAAAAATAAATTTATAAAATATATTAAAGATGATTATGATTATATTTTCAAAGCCATTAAAAATTTAAATATCATCGCATCAAAAGCAAGAAATGAAAAAGAATTGATCATCTTAAATAATTTAATAAACAACGCTGTGAACAGCGAATTTCAAAGTTATTATAATATAATAAAAGAGTTAAATATAAATTTTGAAGATATCAAAAATTATAATAATTCAAATATAATGAAGAAATATCTATATCATTTGGAAAACTCTTCCAAAAAAGGATTTCAAGAAGGTATAATTTCAGCTTTTTCATGCTATTATTCTTATTATTCTTTAGCTAAAAAAAATATAAATCAACTATCAAAAAATAATTCATCTATATATAAAAAATGGTGTGAAGATCTTTTAAGTATTGAATACAAAAATGTAATAATAACCTTTGAAAATATTATAAATGACTTCAATGATATAGAAAATATGAATGTTTACTTTGCAAAATCTTTAAACTTTGAAAATCAAATATTTGATCATTATTATGAAAATGGAGAATAATAATATGAATATACTATTGACAAATGATGATGGAATAAAAAGTGAAGGAATTAAGATTTTAGCTGAAAAAATATCAAAATATCATGATATATATATTTGTGCTCCAGAAAAGGAAAATACTGGCATGAGTGGTGCTTTAACTTTTTCTGATTCAATAAAAATTAAAAAATTTTCATTGAATTGTGGAGAAAAAGATTCTTATTATGTTACTGGAACTCCCGCAGATTCTGTAATAATGGGACTCGATCATGTATACAAAAATATTAAATTTGATATAGTATTATCTGGAATAAATGATGAACCAAATATAGGTGATGATATAAGATATTCAGGAACTGTTGGTGCAGCTTTTGAAGCTGCTTTTAGTGGTTATCCAGCTATTGCTCTATCTTTAGAATATGGAAATACAAAATATTATAATTCTATAATAAATGTCTTAATAAAAATCTTAAATAAAAAACATATACCAAAAGGTACTATACTAAACATAAATTCGCCAAATAAACCTGATTATCAAATAAAAGGAGAAAAATACGTAAAGCTCGGTAGAAGACGTTATTCAAACAGGATAAGACAAAAAAATAAGGATGAATATATAATATATGGTGATTTAATAGAAGAAAAAAATGATTCAAATACAGATAATTATTATATTCAAAAAGACTATATCACAATAACCCCTTTAAAAATAGATAATACAGATTATAACTTTTTAAAAAATAATAAATAAAAAATCCCAGCAAAGCTGGGATTTATTTTTAATACAATTCAATTATATCATAAAAATTACCTTTTGTCAATAAAATTTAAAAAAACAATAGATTACAATTAATTATTTATATTGGATAATTCTTCATATAATGATTCAATTTCTTCTATAATTCTTGGTGATGGTCTTAATATCTTTGAAGAATCTACTAAAAGTATATTTTTATTTTTTCCAGCATTAGTTTTATTTATCATAGGACTTGCATTCAATATATCTTCTGGTTTTTTTATACTCATAGCACCTATTAAAAAGTCTGGGTTTTCTTTCAATATATATTCTGGACTCAAAATAGGTCTTGCCGCTGTTATTCCATTAGTAATATTTTCAACTCCCATGATTTCAAGTATCTGGCCAGGAAGAGAATCTGCATTAAATCCCATTATAGGATTTGTACTGTATAAGAATGCCCCTTTCATATTTAAAGGTTTTTTCTTTATATCTTTTTTTATTTTTTTCAATAAAGCTTTTTTAGTCTGTGCCATTTCTATTGCTTCTCTTTCTTTTCCAAAGATTATTCCAGATATTTCCAAATTATCTAAAATATCTTCTATACCATCTGCACTCATAGTTAAAACATTTATATCATGTCCTCTAAGTGTTTCTCCAAACTCTGTAATCATACCATTTAGTATTACTAGATCGGGTTTATAATAAAGAACTTTTTCAAGTGATGGTTTAGTTATAGTTCCAACTGTTTCCATATTAACAGTTTTATCATAAGGCCATATAGGAGATCTCGATGTATGACCTATCGCTTTAACTTTATCTTCAGCACCTAATAAAAAAGCAACTTCAGTTGTAGATGGATCTATTAAAACTATACTATTATACTCTTTAAGTTCTACTGACCAATCATTTTCATCGAAAATTTTACCATCTTTTATACTTAAAGAAAATGCACTTACCATTAAAACCATTATAAATAAAGTAGAAAATACCTTTTTCAAAACTACACCTCCAAAATTTATTTATTAAATTCAAACTCATTCTTTATTATTAAACCCAATAAATCAACAGCTATATTATTGCCCCAAAAAAGTCCTTCATTTGTAAGGACATATTTGTTTTCATCTTCAAAAGCATAATCATTTTTAACATATTCTTTTAATCTTTTTTCAAGTAAATCCATAGAATATTCTGAAATTTCATTTTCAAAATATTTTAAATCATATTTTGCATATTGCATATGACCTAATATTTTATTATATTTTTTACTAATTTCATCTGTATATGAATAAAATTGCATCTCTGGACTCATATTAAAAACACCCATATTAGCCACATTTCCACCAGCACCTATTCCAACGGGAAATGTATCGGCATTATCATATCTGAGAGTTATATATCTATACTTATCCCTATTTTTTCTTCTTATTTTAGAAAGTTCAAGAATTTCATAATTATTATTTATGTTCTCAAGAAATTTATTATGTAAATTGATTTCCCATTCATTTGTTCTTTCAAATTTAAATTTCCCATTTTCAATCATACTTGCAAGAGCTGAACCTGGTTGTATCATAAGACTATAGAAACTCGCACTATCAGCCATAACTTCACAAGTTAATTTAGCATCATTTATCACTTCTTCTTCCGTTTGATCGGGATAAGCATATATGATATCTATACACATATGTCCATCAAAAATATCTCTTAAATGATTCAATCTTTTCAAAATTTCTTTTTGATCATAAGTTCTATTCAACAATTTCCTACCTCTATCTGAAAAAGTTTGAATACCTATACTCAGTCTATTAACTCCATAATTTTGCATAATTTTTAATTTTTCATCTGTTAAATTATGCAAAGTCGTTTCAAATGTAAATTCATAATCTTCTGAATATTTTAAATTTTTGGTTAAAGAATTTAAAAGTTTATCCATTTCACTTTCAGAATATGTCGTTGGAGTTCCTCCACCGAAATATAAAGCATCAAATGGTTTCGATTTTATATATTCTGTTTTACCTATCCTTTCAAATTCAGAAACAATATAATTTGTATATTGTTCCATACCATTTTGTAATAATTTTCTATTTAAATTACAAAATGTACAAAGTTTGTCACAATAAGGAGTATGAACATATAAAACCCTTTTATCATTTTTTGGATAACTATCCATAACCTCTTCAAAATCTTTTTTTGTAAGCCTTTTACTTTCAATATATGGTTCAAGTATATCTTTTAAAGCTCTACCTGAATCATGATGTGATCTATATCTACTTTCAAACATTCACAACACCTCTTCTACCATTGCATACAGGAATTATATAAGGGGTTTCATCATCTTCATAAATGACTTTAGAATCGAAACCGTATATATCTTTAAGAATTTTTTCATTCATTAACTCTTTTGGTTTTCCACAATGTTCTATTTTTCCTTCTTTCATTAAAATTAGTTCAGAACAAAATATGGAAGCAAGATTTAAATCATGCAAAACAGCAACAGCTGTTAAATTTTTTATTTCAACTAAGTCTCTAACTGTACTTAAAATATCGACAGCATAGTTCATATCAAGAGCTGATGTAGGTTCATCTAATAAAAGCACTTCTGGTTCTTGACATAAAGCTCTTGCAACTAATACTCTTTGAAATTCTCCTCCAGAAAGGCTCAAAACACTTCTATCTCTAAAGTTTTCAAGATTAAGTTCATATATTATTTTATTACAAACATCTCTATCTTTTTTTTGAAATCCACTCCATTTATTCTTTAAATGAGGAATTCTTCCAAGCATTACAAAATCTTCAACATTAATATTCATACTGAATCCAGATTTTTGAGGTACAAACCCTACTATTCTTGCCGCCTCTTTTCTTGTTATACTCTTCAAAGATCTTCCATTCAATAAAATTTTCCCAGATTCAGGCTGAAGATAACCGAGAACATTTTTAAGTAATGTAGATTTTCCAGATCCATTAGGTCCAAGTATCCCTGTAAATTTACCTTTTTTTATATCTATATCTATATCTTTTAATATATGCTTATTTCCATAATTAAAATTGAGTTTTTCCGTTCTTATCAATGAAATCCACCTCTTTTGCCCTTTAATGCAAGATATAAGAAAAATGGAGCTCCAAAAAATGAAGTTATAACTCCTATAGGTATTTCAACCGGTGCCAATATAGTACGTGCAATAGTATCACTTGCCAATAAGAATATTCCTCCAAAAACTGTAGCCAAAGGTATTAATTTAGAATTAGAACTTCCAACAAACATTCTCATAATATGTGGAACTATTAATCCAACAAAACCTATCATTCCAGTAAAAGCAACAGAAAAAGCAACTATTAGTGACGCTGTTATTAACATAGTTTTTTTTAGTTTTTCAACATTAACACCCAAAGCATGTGCTTCTTCTTCGCCACTCAATAAAGCATCTAATTCATTTCTATTCAAAATAAACAAAATTATAGAAAGGATTAAAGGAAATATCATCATAACTATTTTAGACCAACTCGCACCACCAAGATATCCCATAGTCCACATTATTATTTTAAAGGAATCTTCACCGATTAAATACATAGTAAAAGATGTAAATGCTCCTAAAAATGAAGAAACGGCGACTCCAACTATCAATAAAGTAGATGTATGAGTCTTCTTAGATGTCCTTGAAATTTTAAAAATCATAAAAGAAGTTATAACAGATGTAAAAAAAGCCATTATTCCATACATATAATCTGGCAAATTCAAAACAAATGAAAGTACGGCTCCAAATGTCGCACTTGCACTTATACCTATTATATAAGGATCGGCAAGAGGATTTTGAAATACCGTCTGAACAACAGTACCCGAAGATGCAAGCATCATTCCAGTGAGTAAAGCCATTATTATTCTTGGTAATCTAACATCCATAACTATAGTTTTTACAAAATCATTATCAACATCTTTTTGAAAAAGTGTCATAAGATCTGAAAAAGTTATTTTTACACTTCCTGAAAAAAGAGATATAAAAAATATAACTATAAATACTACAATAACAATAGGAATTATTTTCTTCATATTTCACCACTCTTTATTTTTTTAAACTAAATATATTTATGTAGTTATACCTACATTATATCAAAATAAAAAGTAGGTGTCAATAAGTTTTTAAGGTTAAAACATCAAATTTTATTGACTTTTTGATGTATTTTCTATATAATATCAGTAGATTAAACTACAACAAACAGGAGGTTATTTATGAAATCAATTTTAATTTATTCTACTTTAACCGGAAATACTAAAAAGGTTGCAGAAAGTATAAAAGAAGTAATGCCAGAAAATACCGATTTTATATCGATTGATGAAGCAAAAAATATTGAAAATTTTGATGATTATGATTTTATAACTATTGGTTATTGGGTAGATAGAGGAACTGCCGATAAAAAAACTTTAGAAGTTTTGAAAAATATAAAAAATAAAAAAATAGCTTTCTTTTTTACACTTGGAGCTTATCCTGATTCAGAACATGCGCAAAAATGTGTTGATAGATTTGAAGAATTGATGAAAAATAACAATAATGAGGTTTTGGGACATTTCCATTGTCAAGGTAAAATAGATCCAAGACTTGCAGAAAAGTTTAAAAATCTTCCACCAGATCATCCTCATGCTATGAATGAAGAAAGAAAAAAAAGACATGCTGAAGCTGCAAAACATCCAAATGATGAAGATTTTCAAAAAGCAAAAGATACTTTTTTAAAAATACTTTCAAATATTTAAACAAAAAATCATCGATTATTTAATATTTAATCGATGATTTTTTAATATTCCATTATTACATTGTCTGCCCATTTTATTGATTTATAATATATTTTAGTTAATTCTTCAAAATTAATTTTTACACTTTTACAAAAAAATTCTAAATTATTCCAATCATTTTTTTCATACATCAGAACAATATTCAAAACTTTCTTTATGATGGTATCTTTTCCAAGTAAAGTCTCTTTTATGATCAAATTTATTGGCAAATATCTTAAAGCTTCTTCCATAGTCGTGTTTGTCAAAGTATCTATCAATGATAATAGTCCAACAAGGAAAAAATCATTATTTTCAGAAGACAATTTAAGTTTTTCTGCAAGTAATTCTGTCATTCTACCCCTTATAAGTGAAATTTTTATTAATTCATCTGTTTTTTTATTATCTATATTATTAACCATTATTATTGATAACCATTTTCTAAGCTCTTTTATTCCTAAAAAAGTTAAAGCATGATTTATAGAACTAATCTCTTGGCTTTTGCCAAAATTAACAGAATTAGTAAGTCTCAATAGTTTATAAGTTAAAGCAACATCATTTTTTATTACTTTCGCTATATCATTATAATTCACATCTTTAGAATAAACCATATCTATTAGTTTAAAAAGATTTGTTGGAATTATATCTATATCTTTCCCAGATATCACAGATGGTTTTTCAAAAAAGTATCCCTGAAAAAAAGAATATCCATCACTTTTAGCCTCTTCGAATTCTTTATTCGTTTCTATTTTCTCAGCGAGAAACTTTACATTATAATTACTATATTTTTTTATTATTTCTTTTCTTTCAGATCTAGAATTCAATAAAAAATCTACTTTTATTATATCCGAAAGTTTTATCAAATCTTCATATTCATATGAAAGAACAAAATCATCTAAAGCTAAAATATAACCTCTTTTTTTCATTTTTATACATTTACTTATAAACTCTTCATCGGGTATTATATTTTCCAATATCTCTACAACTATATCTTCATTTGAAAATAACAAAGGCACTTCATCAATTATGAGTTTCTTTGTGAAGTTTATAAACGAATATTTTTCAGACTTTCCATCATTCAACATCAATATTCCATTATTCAAAACCATTGAGGTTGCAACATCACCATTAAATATTTTACTTATGTTTTCAAAGTCTGATCTGTATAAAAGTTCATACCCAAAAACATTTAAATTTCTATCAAAAATAGGTTGTCTTGCAATAAATATATTCATATTTTACCTCTCAAACAAATTATATTATAATTATATTTTAAACAATATTAATTTATTTAATATAAAATTTAACCTATAAAAAAGTTAACTTTGTTATAATATATCATAAATTTAAATTCAATGGAGGTTTTCATGAAAAAAATACTATTACTAAGTATATTATATACCATAATATTAATGTTGAGTTCTTGTGCTTTATTAAAAACAAATACAAATAAAGAATTTTCTGATGAAGAACTTCAATATTTAAATGATAATTCTATAGAAATAAATTTAGAAAATCCAGATTTTTCACCTATTTTAAAAAATAAATTAAACAATTTTAAAATAATATTTTCATCAGAAAATCATGCCACAAAGTTGAATTTTGATTATAAGCTCGAATTATTCAAATATCTGCATGAAGAAGAAGATTTCAATATTTACATATCAGAATCTGGATATGCAAGTTCTTATGTTATAAATGAATATTTAAAAACTGGAAATGAAGAATACTTAATTTATATAATGAATAATCTCGATGGAACTTTTGCAAATTCCAAAGAAAACTATGAATTTTACAAAAAATTAAAAAAATATTATGATGAACAAAATGGCAATTTCATATTCATCGGAGCAGACTTAGACTTCCAGCAAGAATCTGCATTATTCGGAATAAAATTGTTATTGGATAATAATAAAATTAAAATAAAAAATATCGAAATAAATGAAAAATTAGAATACTTAATAAAAACTTTTAAAACTTATGACTTTAAAAATAAAAATTATCCAAATCCCAATAGAATAAAAGATGAAATTCAAAATATTTTTAAATCTATATATTCAGATATGATAAATAATGAAAACTATTATTCTAAAATAAAAGAGTTCGAAAAATTAAAATTCATGGTTGAAAACTCATTACTAAACATGAAATTATATCATGATTATGATAAAAAAGACTCTATTTTAAATCTTACATACGATTCTAAACCAATTAAACAAAGAGAAGAAGCATTAACATATAATTTTTTAAAAATAACAAAAATGTATAAAAATCAAAAATTTTATGGTCAATGGGGAGGATTTCATACAAAATTGAATAAAATATCTTCAGAACCCACAATTGCAAATTATCTAAATAATGATGAAAATTTTAAAAATAAAGTTTTATCCATATATTCTTTTTACATAAATAGTTATTATAGAGATAATAAAAGCAATAAAATAGAAAAAATTAACAATATAAGCGGCTATGACTTAGCACCTATATCAAAAGGAAATATAACTTTATTCGATTTAAACAATAAAAATAGTCCTTTTAAAGAGAAAATGTTCTTTTTAGATATGCATGAAAAAAAATTATCAACCACAGATTATTTTCAATTGTTTACATTATTTGATGGTTCAAAATCAACAGAAAAATTTATAAACTAAAAGAACTTCTCATGAATATGAGAAGTTCTTTATATATCTCCTATAAGTTTATTTATAGTTCTTTCAATAGAATCTTTTGAATTCAACCATGGAAGATCTCTATTTTTAAATTCAAATTTTTCAAGATAATATTTTAAATCACTTTGAATATTTTTCAAAACTTTAATTTCTAATTCTTTCAAAGATTTTTTCATATCTTTTTTTATTCTATTATGATTAATCAACTGATTATAATGATTAATACAAAAACCATCGGATTCATCAAATAAACTTCTAAAATCAGGCTTTTCTTCATACATTTTGATTATATTATTAAAATAAATGGGCATGAGATCTTCTGAATATTTACATATATAACATTCTTTATCATTGTTTAATTCTTTCTTTAAAATCTTATCCCTAAAATTTAGTCCATTATTTTTCTCAATATTCTCTATCTCAATATTGAACTGAAAGTTCAATATTATTCCAAGGCTAAGTCTATCATTTTTATTCAATAATCTTTTTAAATGTTCTTTACAAAAACCATATTTTTTTAAATCTTCTACAAAATCATCGCTTATAAGCATATCATTACTCAAAACTTTTGAAATAATTTGCTCTTCTATTTGATCCTTTATATAACATAAAGGACATTTTCCATCTATCATAAAAGCATCATTTATAGGTATATCTTGTATTTTTTCTTTAATATAAATCTCCCACCTCTCAAAGATAAATTAACATTTTTTTAATACAAAAACATCATATTAGTCATATAATTTATTATACATTTTGTTTTTTAAATTATTATAAACTAATATAAATCCGATAATATTATGATAAAGTTTAAAAAATTTTTTAAAAATTATAGCCTTCTTCATTTATTTGAAGAGGTTTTTTTTATCGAAATAAAAGGGGGGATTCTCATGAAAGATAATCATAACATTTATCTGTATTGTATTTTTATAATAATATTTATATTTATTTCTATAATACTTTTCACAGGAATTATCAAAAAAACGGATAATATAAAAGCCGTTCAAGATGAAATGATAGATAATTTTTTAAAACAAGAAAAATTAATATTAGAAAATTATGAAAAAACAACTGAACTTCTATCGAATATAATAATAAACAATTTATCAGAAGAAGAATTATTAAATTCAAATCGTTTATACTTATATGAAAAAGTACTTCCATTCTATGATGAAATAAAAAAACTGGGAATTTACAGCATACAATTTATATCTAAAGAAGGCACTAGTATATTAAGAATGCACTCTTTAAATGATTATGATGATAATTTAAAATCAGAAAGATTTGGAATAAGTAAATCCATAGACAATAAAATTTTTTTTAAGGGTTTTGAAAGTGGAAAAACCTTTAATGGTTATAGATTTATTTATCCCATAATAAAAAATGAAAATTTTTATGGTGTATTAGAATTTGGTATCCCATTAACAGAAATATCTAATGAATTCATGAAACAAAATGAATGTTTTGCATTTTTTATAATAAATAAAGAAAATTTAAAAACATTGACGAATTATAAATTTAAATTGTATGAAAAATACTTCTCTTTAGAAAACTTTTTCTATGATTCTTATACAAAAAATTACTTTCAAACAAGTAATTTAATAATAACTGTAAATGAATTAAACACAATAATAGAAAAAAATATTCATGAAATAAATAAAGATGATTTATCCAAAAATTATTTAACAAAAAAAGATAAAAATTATTACATAATAAATTTGATAAATATAAAAAATACTCAAAATAAAAATTTTGGATATTTAATAATCTATACAGATAACAAATTGATAAATGAAATGATAGATAGAATCAAATTAGAAATTTTTTTATTTATAATGATTTTAATTTCATTCTTTGCATACACATCATATTTAATAAAAATAAACAGTAAATTGAGAATACTATCTATTCATGATGAATTAACTAATATTTACAATAGAACACATTTTAATAAAATAATAAAAAAGAAATCAGAAAAAATATTTTCTTTAATAATGTTTGATATAGACTTTTTTAAAGCTATAAATGATACTTATGGACATAATACTGGAGATAAAGTATTAAAAGAATTAAGTAATTTAATAAAAAACAATTTGAGAAAAGATGATTATTTCTTCAGATGGGGTGGAGAAGAGTTCATGATTCTCACTTGTATAGACATAGAAAAAGCCTTTAATCTCGCTCAAAGACTTAGATCAATAGTAGAAAATCATAAATTTAATTCTAAAATAAAGCTAACACTTAGTTTTGGAGTCTCTTCTTATAATATAGACGAACCAATAGAAAAACTATTGATAAGAGTTGATAATGCACTCTATATTGCTAAAAAAAATGGGAAAAATCGTGTTGAAAAAATATAAAATTGAATTCTAAATTTGAATATTAGAGTTAAAGACATCAAAAAAGATATAACCCCCTATAATCAAATATAAATATCAAAAAACAAATTTTAAATTAATATTATATGATGATAAAATTAATACAAACGTTTGCAGCAAACGTTTGCAAAAATAATAAGGGGGGATTTTTTTATGAAAAAAGGATTTTTTGTTGTATTAATACTATTATTTGGTATTATATGCTTTACTCAAAAAACAATAGTTATGAGTGGTTGGCCTGGAAATCCTGTTGAAGAATCTATAATAAAAAATATAATTGAAAAATTTAATGCACAAAATCCAGATATAAAAGCTGTTTGGCAACCAGCTGGTGATGTAAATCAATTTACTCAAAAATTAATGAGTGAAATTTCAGCTGGTAGTGGACCTGATATATTTTATGTTGATGTAGCTTGGGCAGAAGAATTTTATAAAATTAATGCTTTATATCCATTAGATTTATTTATAAAAAAAGAAAGTTTTGATATTGAAGATTTTTTTCCAAATCTTTTAGATGCATTCACATTTGATAATAAATTATATTCCATACCAAAAGATGCTTCTTCCTTAAATTTATTTTACAATAAAGAATTTTTTGATAAATATGGAGTAGAATATCCAACAAATAATGATACATGGTTTGATCTTTTTGATAAAGCAACACAACTAAAAAATAAAGGTATGGATACACCTCTTGTTATAGCAGCAGATTTTAATAGAGCAATCCCATTTATTTTTTCAGCTGGCGGAGAAGTTGTTAATGAGGACTTATCAACAGCTATTACAAGTAATAATTCATGGGCTGGTTTTAAATTTTATGTTGAACTCGTATCAAAATATAATCTTGCCGTTGAACCATCAGCATTGGGTGCAAGTTGGATAGGAGAAGCTTATGGTACTGGTAAAGTCGCAATGGCAATGACAGGAAACTGGACTGTAGGCTACTTAAGAGAACAATATCCTGATTTATTAAATAAAACTGGAATAGTCAATATACCTCATTTTTCTGAAAAATCATCAATGTTATATACAGTCGGTTGGTCTATAAATAAATATTCTAAAAACAAACAAGAATCATGGGAACTTATAAAATTTTTAACTGATGAAGGTCAAAAAGAATTTGTAGAAAAAGTAGGCTCATTATCTTCAAGAAAGTCTATAGCTTCAAAAGATACAGATAATATAAAAAAAATATTTTATGATGCATTAGATTTTGCTCATCCTTGGAAAGTTCAAACTCCTTCTGGAAGATTTACAAGAGCTAATGATGAATTAAACAGTATATTAAAAGATTTATTCTACAATCATATAACTTTTGAAGAGGCTAAAATAAAGATAAATGAAAATTATATGAAATGGGTTAAATAATAAAATTATTGTTTATTAAAGGAGAGGTTCTTCATTGAAAAATTATAAAGAAAATTTTTATGGTTATCTATTTATTTCTCCTGTAATAATATTATTAATAACTTTTATGCTATATCCAATAATGATGACATTCATATACAGTTTTACAGATTATAATTCTACAAAAAACAAACAATTTGAAATGCCTATTATTCCAGAAGATTCTATACAGTTTTATATTGGAGAATTTATAGATGATATAAAAAAAGAAAATTTAAATAATTATATTGATTCTTTTAATATGTTAGATTTCATACAAAATGAACTTGGAATTAAATTAAATGATAAACAAATAAAAATAATAAAAAATTCTAAAATTAATATAGAAAAATTATTCGAAGATTTTTATAATAGGGAATTGTCTTCACAAACGACTGTAAAAAAATTTTTGAATAATTATATAAATGGAGCCTCTTCTGCATTTAAATACAAGCCTAAATTTATAGGATTGGATAATTATATTCAAGCATATAATGATGAATATTTTTGGATTGCACTTGGCAATGCTTTATTATTTTGTTTAATAGTAGTTCCAATTCAAACTTTTCTCGCACTCCTACTAGCAATTGCCTCAAATCAAAAAATACATGGAATTAATTTCTTTAAAGCCAGTTTTTTTATTCCATCAATAACTTCATCAGCAGCAATATCTATGATTTTTTCTTTGATATATTCTAAAGCAGGAATATTAAATCGTATGCTTGGAATATTTGGTATACCCCAAATAGATTGGTTAAATAATCCAACAACTGCTCTTGGTGCAATAATGGCTATGAATATTTGGACAACTGCCGGATACTTTATGATAACTTATCTTGCTGGTCTTCAAAATATTCCAAATGAACTATATGAAGCTGCCAAAATAGATGGGGCTAAAAATACTACAATGTTTTTTAAAATAATAATTCCTCTTTTAAAAAATCAAAGTATTTATGTAATAACTATAGGAATAATAAGCACTTTACAAGTATTTGATCAAATATATATGTTAATAAAAAACTTAAGAAATATAACTCTCTCTTTTTATATATATAAAAATGCTTTCGAATATGGACAAATGGGTTATGCTTCAACACTTGGAGTAATTTTATTTTTTATAGTTCTTATAATAACTTCGATCTTTAAAAAAACTTTTAAAGAAGAGAGTGTGATATGATATGAAAAAATTTAATACTTTAAAGATGATCGCATATACAATATTAATTTTATATGCTTTTATATCTCTTTTTCCGTTCATATGGTCGGCAATGATCTCTTTTACACCAATAACTTATCAAAATGAGGAAGGTATCCGTGTTGGTGTAGATTTTATGAAATGGCCACCAAAAATAAATTTCTTTAAATGGCCTATAACACTTTTTAATGCCCCTGCAACTACAGCAAACTATGTAGAAATTTTTAAAATAACTCCATATTTCAGATGGATATTGAATACATTTATATATGCTATATCTGTTACTATAGGTAATTTATTTTTTGATTCACTTGCAGGATACGCTTTTGCAAGATTAAAGTTTCCATTCAAAAATCAAATTTTTAGTTTATTGCTTGCAACAATAATGATACCTTTTCCAGCCATAATAATTCCAACTTATTTATTAATATCAGATTTTAACTTATTGAATTCATATACAGGATTAATTTTACCAAAACTTACAATGGTTTTTGGCATATTTCTAATGAGACAGTTCTTTCTTAATATTCCAAAAGAACTTGAAGATGCAGCCAAAATAGATGGTGCTTCAATACCTAAAACTTTTTTTAAAATAATATTACCTTTAAGTAAACCAGCTCTTGGAGCTCTCGGAATATATACTTTTTTAAATACCTGGAACGATTTTATGTGGCCATTGATAATAATGCAACAAAAAGAAATGTTTACATTAACATTAGGTTTGAATTTTTTCAAAGGATCTTTTTATACAGTATGGCCATATATGATGGCAGCAACAATGTTGATGACTGCTCCCATGATTTTTATATTTTTATCTATGCAAGATAATTTCATTGAGGTTGGAGCATCTTCTGGATTAAAGGGGTGAATTTATGATAAATATGAAATATATAGCTAAAAAGGCTGGTGTATCTCCTTCAACAGTGTCAAGAGCCATTTCAAATCCAAATATGGTAAATGAAAAAACAAGAAATAAAATTTTAAAAATAGTTGATGAATACAATTTTATACCAAGTTCAAATGCAAGAGCTTTAAAAGGAAAAAATACAAATATAATACTTTTCTCATTTGGTGATGATATAAATTCAATAGTGAAATCAAAATTTTATCAAGTTCTATTGGGAAAAATACAAGAAAAATATGAACAAAATAATTATAACCTGATAATGTCTTTACATGTAAAACAAAGTGAAATAAATTCAATAAAAAAATTAAATTCTGCAAATATAATTGATTTAACTATTTTAGCTTCTCCAGAAAAAAAAGATAAAAGAATTTTTGAATTGAATAAGTTAGAAAAAAAATATCTTGTACTCGGAAATCCAAAAATGGACTTTGATTTTAATTATATAGATTTTGATAACAATTATGGTGGAAAACTTGCTTTTAAATATTTAAAAAAATTTAATCCAAAAAAATATCTCATACTTGGAATGAAAAAAAATTATGATGTTATATCAAAAAGAATAGATGGATTTCTTTCAGAATCAAACAAGGATGATAATATTGAAGTAATAACAGAAATAGACCCAAAAAATGTAAAAAAATACTTAAAAAATACTAAAATAGAAAAAAATACTGCTATATTTTGTCTTTGTGATGAAATGGCAGTAGAAACTTCAAAAATACTTTTAGAAAAAAATTTTTTATTCGATAAAGACTTTTTTTGTCTTGGATATGATGGTTTGATAGATACTTTTGAATATAAAAATAAAGAATATAAAATGAAATCGATATATCAAAATATAGATTTATATATTCAAAATATTTATGATGCAAGTATTGATATAATAAATGAAAACAAAAAAGTAAATAAACTTATCTATCCTGAGATGATATTATGAAAGTTCATATAATAACTCATACACATTGGGATAGAGAATGGTACGTTTCTAATCAACTTTTGAGACATAGATTAATAAATATGATGGATTCTTTTTTAAATGAAATAGAAAATGAAAAAGACTTTAAATATTTCATGCTCGATGGTCAATTAATTGTACTCGAAGATTATTTAGAATTAAGACCTGAAAAAAAAGACTTACTTTTAAATATGATAAGAAATGGAAAAATAATAATCGGTCCTTGGTATATTCTTCCAGATGAATTTCTAATCTCAGGAGAAGCTTTAATAAGAAATTTTTTATACGCAAAAAAAATATGTGAAAATTATGATATAAAATATATGAATATTGGATATTTACCAGACATGTTTGGACATTCAGCTTATACTCCCTCTATTTTAAAAGGATTAGATTTTAAATCTGCTGTAATCTGGAGAGGTGTAGGCGAAAAATGTAGAAAAACTGAATTTGAATGGTATTCTGAAAACGGTGATTTCATAAATACTATAAATTTATATAGAGGGTATTTCAATTTAGCTAAATCTGGAACAACTTTTGAAGATTTTTATAAAAAATTAAATTATGAAATAAATGAAATATCTAAAAATAATACATCGGATAATATATTATTGATGAATGGAATTGATCATGAAATTCCAGACTTTAAAATAAAAAAAATCTTTTCAAAAAATATAATTCATTCAACACTTGAAAACTATTCTGATGAAGTTTTTAAACATAAAAAGAAATTTAAAAAAGTATATGGCGAATTAAAAAGTCCTCTATATGAACCTATTTTAAAAGACATAAGTTCAAGCAGAATATACTTAAAATTATTAAACCATGAGTCTCAAATATTATATGAAAGATATATAGAACCATTGAATATAATAGCCATAAAAAAATATAAAAAAAACTTTGAAAATGAAATAAACTATGGTTGGAAAGAACTATTAAAATCTCAAGCTCATGATTCTATTGGAGGATGTTCAACAGATAGTGTAGGAAAAGAAGTTGAAGTTAGACTTAAAAATTCTTTTGATAATGCAAGATCTACTTTGTCAAGAATATTAAACAATTTTATCGATGATTCTAAAAACAAAAATTATATAAACATAATAAATATGTCTGAATATGAAAACAATGATATATATGAATTTTATTTAGATAATGATAAAGATGATTATGAACTTTATCAAAAAAATGAAAAAATACCTTGTATAATAGAAAAATCACAAAAAATTTTAAATATTATGGATAAATCAGAAAATACTGTAGGTGGTAATAATTATATAAAAGAAATTAATCAATTGAATAGTTACCTAACAGATAAATCAATAATTCCTTTTTTAGAAAAATGTGTAAAAAAAATAACTTTCAGTTTAAAATTAAAACCATTTGAGATAATAACTTTAGAATTAAAAAAATCACAAAAAATTTCAACTCATAAAAAAAATATTAATAATGCTACATTTGAAAATAAATTTATAAAATTTAAATTAAATGAAGATCTATCTTTTGATATTGAAGATAAAATAAAGAATACTAATTATAATAATTTAAACACTTTTTTTTATTCGAAAGATATAGGAGATGAATATAATTATGATTATGGTGGAAAAGAATTAAAAGTAAACCCTAAAATTAAATCTTTAAAGATTAAAGAAAACGAAAATATGAAAATAATTGAATGTAAATCTGACTTTAAAAATTCTCCAATAACTATAATATATAAACTTTCAAAAAATTTAAAAGGTGTTAATATTTATTTAAATATAAAAAACAAACAAAAAAATAATAGATTTAGAAGTAGTTTCAAAATATCTAAGAATAATTTAATATATAATGACGGTTATTATGGTCTTGTAGAACACAAAACAAAGTTAAATAATAATATCAAGTTCAACAACAATGGACCTTATAAATTAAATAAAGATACATCAGCCGAAGAAATTATTCCAAGATATACCATGAATAAATTTGTAACTGATAAAAAAATTCAAATTATAACGCGAGGCCTATACGAATATGAAATAATTGAAAATGAAATATATTTAACTTTATTAAGATCTGTTGATAGTCTTTCAAAAAAAAATATTTCTACGAGACAGATTGAAGCTGGTCCAAATTTAAAAACTGAAGATTCTCAAATAATTAGAAGCATAAATTTAGAATATGCTTTTAGAATAATTGAAAATGAAAAAGAACTTTTTAAAAATTCAAGTACTTATTCTTTACACCCTATAATATTAAACAATTCTAAAATAATAGAAGATAAATTATTCGATTTACCAAATGATATAACTATATATGCTTTAAAAATAATAAATAATAATGATTATTTAATAAGATTTGTAAATCATAATAAAACAAAAACGATTAAATTTGATGATAAATATAATATTTATTTTTCAAATATGAGAGAAGATAAAATAAAAATAATTTCAAATGTTTTAAAAGTAGAAAAAAATAAAATTTATAATATTATAATATCCGAAAAATAGAATCGATAAAATAACATGAACTATCATATCTTATAAGATATGATAATTCATGTTTATATTTTTATTATATAATACATAATGATAAAAAATGAATTGAAAGAAGGGAAAATATGTTAAAAACCATCTCAAATGAAAATTTAAAAATTGTAGTAGACTCCTCGGGTGCTCAATTAATAAGTATTAAAAACAGTTCAAATATAGAGTTTTTGTGGACTGCAGATAAAAAATACTGGGGTCGCCATGCACCAATACTTTTTCCTATAGTTGGAAAAGTTAAAAACAATGAATATACCGTAAATGGTAGAGTATTTGAATTAGGCCAACATGGTTTTGCCAGAGATTTAGAGTTTGATTTAAAAGAGTCGAGCACTTCAAAATTAACATATTCTTTGAAATATGATGAAAATACTTTGAAAAAATATCCTTATAAATTCGAATTAATAATAACCTATGAAATAATTGAAGATTCATTATTCATAAATTATGAAGTAATAAACTTAGATGATAAAAGAATATACTTTTCTATAGGAGCTCATCCAGGATTTAAATGTCCTATATTAGAAAATGAGTCTTTTGAAGATTATTATTTAGAATTTGAAAATAATGAAACCATAAATAGAGAATGTTTGAATACAGAACTTGGATTATTCAGTAGAAAAAGTATACCTTATTTGAAAAATGAGAAAATAATAAAATTAAATCATGAATTGTTTAATGAAGATGCTTTGATATTCAAAAATTTAAAATCTTCAAAAATATCTTTAAGAAATAATAAAAATGAATATTCATTAACAGTTGATTTCAAAGGATTTCCTTTTTTAGGTATATGGTCACAAAAAGGCGAATCCCCATTCATATGTATAGAGCCATGGTATGGACATGCAGATTTTGAAGATTTCGATGGCGATTTTTCAGATAAAGAAGATTCATTATATTTAGATATAAATAAAAAATTCAATTGTACTTATTCAATAAAATTGAGGTAAGAGATTTTAATATTCTCTTACCTCATGTAACAGTTTCATTTTATTAAAATTTAAATTTTTTAACCTCTTCTGACAAACTTTCAGAAAGTGCTGATAATTCTTCACTACTTGCACTTATATTCTGAGCTTCAGAATTTTGATTTTCGATATCTTCACTTATTTCATTTATTTTTTCATTTATATCAACAACGAGTTTTGAAATATTATCCATAGCATTATTCATTTCATCAGCTGATGCACTCTGTTGTTGACTCGCTGCAGTTAAATTTTCAACTCCAGAAGTCATGCCTTCAACTTTATTTTTTATATTATCAAATAATTCACTTAAATTAGACATATTATTTTCTATATTCTTTATTTCATTTTCAACATCTATAGTAGTTTTATTCACAGTATCCGTACCATTTTTTACATCAGATAATATAGAATCGATTTCTTCTGTAGCTTTTCTTGATTCTTCAGCAAGTTTCCTTATTTCATCCGCTACAACAGCAAATCCTTTTCCTGCTTCTCCTGCACGAGCTGCCTCTATTGCTGCATTTAATGCGAGTAAATTAGTTTGTTCTGTTATATTATTTATTGTATTTATTATTTCAACAACATTCGAAGCTTCTTTTTCGAGAACTGTAACTTCTTCTTTAGCTTTTGAAGATTTTTTTACAGCATTTTTAATGCTATCTCCAATAAAATCTATTTTTTCACTTCCTTGCTGAGCAAATGATAATGTATTATCGGCAAACTCACTCAATTCCATAGCTGATTGGGAAATACTTCTCGCTCCATCTGCGACTTCATGAACTCCTGATGTAACTTCTTCTACATTGGCTGAAACATTTCCGGAACTATCTCTTATATCATTCATTTGAACATTAACGTTTTCTATCATTACAGCTATTTTTTGTGAAATATTTGCAAGATCTTCAGAAGATACTTTTGTTTCAGATGCAGAATTATCTATAGATGACATCGCTTCTTGAATATTCTTTGCCATTAAATTTAAACTTTCGGAAATTTTTCCTATTTCATCCTTACTTTTTATCGTAAAATCAACTGTTAAATCACCTTCCCCGAACTTATCAACATTTTTCATGAGATGATTTATAGGACTTGAAATATTAATTTTTGTAAATATTATGGTCAATACCAAAGATATAATGATAATTATTATTATAAATATTAAATTAAACACTAATTGACTTCTTGCCTCAGATTCAACTTCTTTAACATCTACTACTGTGTAAAATATCCAATTCGTTAAATCCGATGTATTATAAAAAGCCATCTTCTTAACACCATCATATTCATAATTTAAAATACCATTTTTTCCATCAAGATTTTTAAATAAAATATTATCTGAAATATCAACTCCAATTCTTTCTTTTTCAGGATGTACAAGTGTAATACCTTTTTGATTTAAAACATAAGCATATGAAGAATCATAAGATTTATTGGCACTCAAAACATTCACAAGATCTGTCATAGAAACATCAAAGGCAACAACACCTATTATATTATTATCCGGGCCATAAACTCTTTTCGCAACTGAAATTACCATTTCTTTTGTTGAAACATCTTCATATGGTTCTGTTATATAAACATTCTCCATACTCTTGGCTTCTATATACCATGGTCTAACAGTTGGATCATAATCTGCAGGTATTTCCCTATCTGGTTCAAATATATAAGTTCCATCTTCAAATCCCATATAAGAAAGGTCTATATTTTTATAACTTTCATTTATATATTTAAATATATTCCTTATATGTTCATTTCTCGTTCTTACATTATCTAATTTAGAAGTGAGATTAGTAAGCTTATCAAGTTCTTCAAAAAATGTATTATAATCCTCCATGATCTTTGTATTTGCTTTTATCAAATTTGTTTCTGCATAATCCCCAGTATTTTTAAATATAACATAGCTATTGTAAAGAGATAATCCTGTAAATATTAATATTATAATTATAATCACAACAAATATTTTCATTCCTAATTTCATACAATCCCTCCCTTAACTTAATATTAACTCATTTTTATTATAACACACTTATACTTAACTTTCAATGAAATTTATAAAATAAAAAATCCCAGTTATATAAACTGGGATTTTAAAAATTTGAATTAATTTTTTATATCTTTTTCCTCTTCTGCATAAATAAGTTTCTCAATTTCATAATAAAATGCTCTCTCTTCATCGTTAAAATTTTCTATTTTTTCTTTTTCTAAAAGTTTTCTTTCTTCTTTTTTTTGTTCTCTGTCAAACCCAAATTTAAGATTCATCTTATAAGCCCCCTTTAAAATATAAAGATATAATTCCCTCAAAAATCACAAATAATAACTTATCATTCAAATTTTAATACATATTTGTTTTTTTATCTTTAAAAAGATTTGACTCTTTTTTAGAGAATCGATTAAATTTTAAATAAAAATTAATTATAACACTTGATTAAATAATTCGCTAATTTAATTTATCCGTTATTTTGTATCATTTCTATGAGTATTTTTGTATTATTAAACAATTTTTCGGCTATGTCATTTATTTTTAAAGATTGTTTATTCTGTACTTTTGAAATATTTTCAAGATTTTCTGTTTTATTTTTTATATTTGAAACAACTGATTCTATGGATTTCATTTCTTCATTTATATGATAAATAGAATCATTTTGATCTTTTGTATTATTTTGAAGTCTATTTAAATTAGAGTCTATAGTTCTCAACATATTTGTGATTTTGTTAAATTTTTGTCTTAATTCTTCTGATTCATAATTTATTTGATTAACAACTTCATCTGTTTCATTCGCCGCTGAACTGAGATCTTTTGACTGTTTTTTTATATTTGTAAGTATTTGAGCTATTTTTCCAGTAGCTTTTTTTGATTCTTCTGCCAGATTTCTTATTTCATCTGCAACTACTGCAAATCCTTTTCCTGCTTCTCCTGCACGAGCTGCTTCTATTGCTGCATTTAAGGCTAAAAGATTTGTTTGTTCAGTAATAGATTGAATCGTTTGAGTTATAAGTTCTATATTTTCTGAGCTTTCTTCCATTTCTTTTGAAAGTTTTTCTGTTTCTACAGAGTTTTTTAAAGCTTTTTCTATTATATTTTTAACATTTCTTAAAGTCGTTTCACCATCTTCTGATAATTTAATAGAATCATTTGATTTATTGGACATTTCTATTGTGAAATTTTCTATTTCTTTTGAATTATTAGAAATTTCTTCAATTTTAGAATTAATCTCTTGTACAGAGGCTATTAAATATTCTGTTGATTCATCAAGACTTTTTGAACTTTCTTTCAAATCATTAGAATTTTGAGCATTTTGAACAGATATATTTTTTAATACATTTGTATTTTTATCTATTTCGATAGTTTTTTCATTGGATTTCAAAGCTATATTTTTAATATTTTCATATAAATTAAAACTTTCTTCAGATTTTTTTTCAGCATTTAATATAGCTTGATTTCCCCATTTTGTTATCATATATAATGTGAATACATTGAGATTTATAGTTATAATAACCATTACAAAACTTCCTAAAATTTTTTCTTGATTTATATCTCCAAATATTAATATTGGATTTATATTATAAGCTGTTATTAAAACTATATCATTAAATATTGCAAGTATCAGTACAGATTTAAAATCAAAATACATAGCTAATAATATCAAAGATCCTAATATTATTATTGGATTATAAAGAGTTCCATAATTTGCTGAAAAAGTTTTTAAATAAACTCCTAAAACAGGAATTAATGTTAATATGAAACCTTTAATATTATCATTAAATTTTAAAAAATATACTATTATAGATACAATAATCACACCTATTATTGCAATTAATGTTTTAGATCCATTCTCAACACCCGTAGATATATAACTAAAAGTTGTAATGGCTATTGAGAATAATATGATAAATCCCAATACAAACTTATGAATTCTTTTAAAAAAATCTTTATTCATATATTTTCCTCCCCATTTTTTATGAACAGTCAATTATATTTTATCATTAATATACAATAATTTGAATAAATTTTTCAATTCTTTCCGTTTCGAAAAAGTAACTAAAACGCAATTTTTAGCACATAATAATAATATATTATTTATATAAGATTATTTCTTATCTCAATGATTTTAAAATTATTTTTTGTAGGTAAAAAATTCCCATCAGACCGAATGTAACTGAGTAATTCGTTTGTATTGGTTTATTTTTTAACTAAGTTCTAAGTAACAAAAATTAATCATTGTTATGAGTGTATAATCTTTTTTATAATTTATGAAAGTAGGTATTTAATTATTTGCAAGAACTGTTTTTATTCGTATTATGGCATTTTTAAAATTGACTCGATTTTCTGTAACTTTGAAACATTTGAAATATATTAGGTCTGATGGGAATCCTTAAAATAAGAATTAGGAAGCTTTTTTAAGCTTCCTTTTTATTTTTGTATCATATCTGCATTATCTAAAAATTTTTTAGATATTTTTATATCACAATTTTCAGCTCTGGATAAATTTATATATAATTTTAAATATTTTGAATCTATAAGCTTTGATTCTATTTCTTTGATATTTTTTCCATCTATTAATTCTATGAGCATATCGGCAGTTGCTTTACCAAATGTATAATAATCAAAACCAAAACCTATAACAGCTGATTTTTTTGCCATATCTATATCTGAAGAAAATATAGGTATTTTATTTTCATAAAAAATATCTGAAATTATTTCAATTCCAGATGCAGCGAGATTATCTGTTATAAGATATACAGCATCTATTTTATTTAAATTTGAATTTATAGATGTTATCATTTCATTTATATTTGTTCCAGTTATATCTAAAATATTTTGATCTAAATTTTTAGATATTTTTTTTGCTTTTTTTACTAATAATACTGAATTAGCTTCACCCGGATTATATAGTATTGCTATATTTTTTGCCTGTGGTGAAACTTTTTTTATCAATTTTAAATGAGTTTCAACTGGCAACATATCACTTATACCGGCTATATTTCCATTGTTTTTACCATAGTGTTCAATTAATCCAGCACCTATTGGATCATTTATTGCGGAAAAAATTAAAGGTTTTTCTTTTATTTCTGTTTTTGCAGCTTGAGCTGATGGTGTAGTTATTGCAATTATATAATCACATTCTAAATTAAATTTTTTAGCTATTATAACTGCATTTTGAAATAATCCTTGTGCATTTTGATAGTCTACTTCTATTTCTATATTTTCTTCTTGAAGTTTATCAACTATTCCTTCATATATAAGATTTAAGGCTGGATGTTCAATAATCTGAGTTATACCCACTTTCAAAGAAAAAACGTTAATGGTAAAAATTAAAAAAACAATTAAAAAAATTTTTTTCATGCCAATCAACCTCCAAAAAATTATAAAAAAATACCCTTCCTCTTTTTAAAGGAAGGGTATTTTCAATTAAAAAGAGGCATCCATAAATGGATGCCTCTATTATTTATATACAAAAACAGGGCACCCTTAAAGATGCCACCACCAATTGTTCATATTAAAATTTGAGTAATTACTTTCAAACATTTGAATTCACTCCTTTTAATATCTTATTATATAATTTATTCATTTTTATGTCAAGTTATTAAATATTTTTTAAAGGATTAATATATAATATAATAGAATTATATATTGAGGTGATATATGATGAAAATAATTAATGATAATATATACAATAATAAATATTATTTGAACTTGAATAAAAAATCTTTTGATTTTTCTAATTCTTTGAATTTTGAAGGTTCTTTAAAAGAAAAAGATATTTCTATTCCTAACTCTAAAATAATTTCAAGAAATTTTATTAATAATAAATTAGAATCTTATACCTCTATGGGAAACAACTTAAATATTGAAAAAAGAATAATCGAAAATAATCATGAGAATTATACAAAAAATTTGTTTGTAAATGAAGATTTATTTACAACTAATCAAAAAATTGCAGAAATATTAAAAGCTATAAAAGAATATAAAGAAAAAATTGAAGAAAATCTCATTCTTGGAGATGAAAAAGAAAAAGAAGAAAAAAAGCAAAAAGCAAAGATGAATAATTTATCTTTAAAAGAAAAAAAAGAAGTTGAATTAAATGAGAAACTTGGTATAGAAACATACTTTCCAGGAAAAGAAAAAAATAAACAATTGTTTTTAAATATAACATTTGAGGACGAAGAAGAAAAGAAGAAACATAAGGATGATCTAAATGCATTTATATGATATTTCAAAAGCTATAAACAGAGGTCATATAATTAGCGAAGGCTATTTTGATCATTTATCTAAAATGGGAGATATACCTCAGAAAAATTGTTTAACTTTTTTTTCAAATATAAAATTTATAGATAATTTGCAAAATGAAAACATTACTTGTATAGTAACCAAAAAAGAATTACATTCTGAAATAGAAAAAAAATATCCTCATAGATTCGGTATTATATTGGATGAAAATCCCAAAGAACTATTTTTTTTATTTCATAATTACACGGTTGAAAATAATCTTTTTATAAAAGATTTTGATAATGTAATAGATTCAACTTCGATAATTTCTAACCATGCTTATATTTCTGAAAAAAGTGTTAAAATAGGTAAGAATTGTATAATAGAACCCGGTGTTATAATTCATCCTCATACAATCATAGGAGATAATACTATTATACGTTCTGGAACAGTTTTATCAACTTCTGGATTTGAAGTTTGTAAATTGAATGGCATCATGAAAGTCGTAAAACATGGCGGACAACTAATAATAGGTAATAATGTAGAACTTCAAGCAAATAATACAGTTGCAAAAGGTCTTTTCCACACAAGAAATACTATTATAGAAGATGAAGTTTTCACAGATAATCTCGTTTATATTGCACATGGAGTTCATATAAAAAGATATACTCGTATAGGTGCTTCTGTAAATATAACGGGCATGGTTGATATAGGAAGTAACTGCTGGATTGGACCTGGGAGTACTATAAGAAATAGAATAAAAATTGGAAATGATGCCTATATTTCTATGGGATCTGTTGTAACAAAGAATGTATTAGATTCCCAACATGTTTCTGGTAACTTCGCAATAGATCATGAAAAATTTATAAATAATATAAAAAAATATTAAAAAAATACCGACTACTTTAAAAAATTCTTATCAAAGTAATCGGTATTTTTATGTTTATTTAATTTGATTTATTATTTTATCTATATCAAAACCGTATCTTTTTGCAAGTTCATCACCATCACCGGAGAGTCCAAATCTGTCCACTCCGATGGCGATGAAGTTGTTGTTATTCTTTAACTTATACCAGGCATCAACTCTTCCCGCTTCTAAAACTATTCTATCCATATCTTGCGGTAGAATTTGATTTATATATTCTTCATTTTGATTTAAAAACTTTTCTCTATCTGGGATAGATACAATATTATTTTCAATTCCTTTATTCAATAGCTTTTCTGATATTTTATAACATAAATTAACTTCTGATCCCGATCCTATGAGAACTATTTTAGGATTCTTCATCTTTTTAACTATATATCCACCTTTTATTGAATCTTTGAAATCTGTATTTTTTTCATTATAATTGAGATCTTGTCTACTCATTATAAGTACTGTAGGTTTATTGGTTTCTTTTAAAACTCTAAGCCAAGCCGTTTTAACTTCATCAGAATCTGCCGGTCTTATTACATTTAAATTAGGTATGAGTCTTAAAGATTCTATCTGTTCTACTGGTTCATGTGTTGGACCATCTCCTCCAACATATATTGAATCATGGGTATATATAAAAATAACTGGTAAATTCATCAAAGCTGCCATTCTTATTGGATTTCTCATATAATCAGAAAATACGAGATATGTTGAACAAAAAACTCTAAATCCACCATGTAAAGCTATTCCATTTACTATTGCTCCCATCGCGTGTTCTCTTATTCCAAAATGTATATTCCTTTGAGAAAAATCATCTTTATTTATATAATTACTATTGTTTATCACTGTATTTGTTGATGGTCCTAAATCTGCAGATCCTCCTATTAAATAATCTAAATCTTCAGAGATTATATTCAAAATTTCACCTGATGCTTTTCTTGTTGCTATCGGATTTTTTTGTTTTTTATTTATAATATTCTCTATTAAATTTTCATCAAATGAAAGATTTAATCCTTGCTCAAAATTCTTCAATTTTTGAGGATTTTCTTTTGACCATTCTTCAAATGTTTTCTCCCATTTTATATAATTATCTTTTTGTTCTTTTTGTACTTTTTTAAAATATTCTAAAACATCTTCTGTAATATAAAATTTTTCATTTTCTGGTATATTTAAATTTCTTTTTAATCCTATTATTTCATCCTCTCCAAGTGGAGATCCGTGAGCTTCTTTTGTATCTTGTTTAGTTGGAGCATATTTTGCTATATTTGTTTTGGCTATTATTATTGTAGGTTTTTCTTTTTGAATTTTAGCATCATTTATTGCTTTTTCTATTTGTTTTATATCATGTCCATCTATATTTTCAATTACATTCCAATTCAATGATTCAAATTTTTTTACAATATTTTCTGTAAATGCAATATCGGTATTGCCTTCTATGGTTATTTTATTGCTATCATATATAACTATTAATTTTTCTAAACCGAGATGGCCAGCTATGGATGCGGCTTCAGTAGATATACCTTCCATCAAACATCCATCACCAACTATTGTATATGTATAATGATCTATTATTTTATGTTTTTCAGTATTATATCTTTCTGCAAGCATTTTTTCAGCAATTGCCATTCCAACAGCATTAGAAAAGCCTTGACCAAGAGGACCTGTTGAACAATCTACTCCAGGTGTTACACCATATTCTGGATGTCCAGGAGTTATAGAATCGAGCTGTTTGAAATTTTTTATGTCTTCAAGAGATATATATCCATTTAAATATAAATATGAATATAATAGCATAGAACCATGTCCTGCTGATAAAACAAATCTATCTCTATTTATCCACTTATCATTTTCATTAGTATTTTTTATAATTCCCGAAAACAAAACTGCACCTATTTCAGCACATCCAAGAGGCATTCCAGGATGACCTGATCCAGCTTTTTGAACTGCATCCGCAGTTAAACCTCTAACAATATTTGCAACTTTATTTAGCATATGATTCAGCTCCTTAAATTTTTAATATATCTTTTATATAATTAAGTATTTCTAAAGAACTTCCAAAACTTATGATATTTTGTACAAAATTTTCTGTATATAATAGAGTCAATAATTCGCCCATAGCTGGTATATGTTTTGATTTATCTTTAACAGCTAAAAGAAATATTAACTTTACTGGATCATATTCGTGATTAAAATTAACTCCCTTTTTTATTATAAATAATGATAATCCAGCATGTTTAACACCGTCTTCTGGATGTGCATGTATCAAACTAACTCCTGGTGCTATAACTGAATAAGGCCCCTTATCTTCTATTATATTTATACAACTTTCTATATATGTTTTTTCTATTATTCCATCATTCAATAAAGATTTTCCAGCTTTTTTTATACCATCTTTCCAATTCAATACTTTATTTATAGAATTTATATATTTCTCTTTCAAAATATCTTGTAAATGGTATTGTTGAATTTTTGCTAGATTTTTTTCTCTTATTTTTATATCTTTTTCTGTGAAGTATTTTTTTAAATCATTTATAAGTTTTTTCTCATTTTCAATTTCTGAACTCTTTTTTATGATTTTTAATAAATCTTCTATATTTATTTTTTTTTCTTCTTTTTTTGTTTTATGTGTTTTTTCATTATTTTTCATATATTGATATATTTTTTTTATATCGGATTCATTTAAAAGTGGATTCACTTTGATAACTGGTAAATTTTCATTTTCTAATTCAAATGTACTTATTATCATATCTATATCTTTTAAATTACTTTCTTTTTCATAATCAAAAACGGATGCTTTATTTTTAACTTTTATATTTGGAAACTCTTTTTTCAATCTCGATTCAAGAATAGTTGTAGTACCTATTCCACTCGAACATACAAGAACTGCATTGAATTCATGATCTTCTTCTTTATTTCTTTCTATTGCAGCCCCAAAATGTAAAGCTATATATCCTATCTCATTTTCATCTATATTTTTAGCAAAATTGGATTGTATCAATTTCGAAGCTTTTTTAGTTGCATCATAGATTTCGGGATATTTCTCTTTTATTTCTTTTAAAAGTGGATTATTTAAAGGTAAATTATACTCTATTCTATTGAGAGCAGCTTTCAAATGTAAATAAAGACCCCTCAACATATCTTCATCTTGAGATATTTTTATATTCATTATCTCTTCAAAAATCTTTGACATTTCAAGACTTATTGCATATATTTCATTATCTTTATTATTTTTAAAGTTTGGATTATTCAATTTTTCTCTTTTTTTAGCACCTAAAAAATGAAAAGTTATAAAACCTATTTCAGATTCTGGAACTTTTATATCATAATACTTTTCAATAATTGAAGAAACTTCTTTAGCTATTTTAAATTCTTTGGTGTTTTTTAATTCTATGAGTTGTGATTCTGGAAGAAATATATCTTTACCATTTCTCAATCTTTTTATGGCAAGTGCTATGTGAACTATCAAAGCGGCATAATCAGAGTCTGCAAATTTAAAGTTTAATTTTTCTTGAGCTTGATGTACTATTTCTTGAAGTTTTAATATATCTATATGTCCTATTAATTTATCAAATTCTTTTATAAAGTTTTTTTCAAGTCTTCTATCTGCAAGTTTATTATTTTGTATTATATTTAAAAAACTTAAAATTTCCCCTTCACTGGATGTATTTTCGAGTAAAAATGTTATTGCATGCCTTATATTTATTTCTTCACCATTAATTTTAAATCCATAATTTGGCTTTCTTATAAGATTTAAATTATTATTTTTTAACCATATTTCAATTTCATCAAAGTCATTCAATATTGTAGATGGACTCACAAGTAAGAGTTCTTCAAAATCTTTTATTTGAAGAGGTTTTTCAGATTGAAATAATTTAAAAAGAATTAAAATAATTCTCTCTTCTTTAGTTAAAAAAGAGCTAAAATTTTCTGTATTTTTAAAATCCTCTGTAAATCTTTGAAAATCTTCATCTTTTCCTTGTATACTGATACCTTTATGCGGTTTTCTAATTAATTTTATTTCATAAATTTTTAAAATTTCTTCTATCTCATCAAGATCATATCTTATAGTTCTTGGACTGACTTGAAATTTTTGAGATAATTCTTTTATAGTAGTATTCTTTGTTTCATAAAGATACTTTATTATATGATAATTTCTAGTTTTTAGTTCCATTTAAATCACTCCAAATGGATTCATATTTGAATGCCAGTCTCACATATATAGTGAAACTGGCCATTTATTTAAAATAATTTTGCTATACTTCCGATTATTAATCCTATTAATCCAAAATCTGCATCTCCAAATGTAGTATTTGCAAATCCAAGATCTCCAAGAACTGGTAATAAAAGAGCTGGTAAAAATGTTATGATTAAACCATTAACAAACGCTCCAAATATAGCTCCTCTCTTTCCACCAGTTGCATTTCCAAAAACTCCTGCCGTAGCTCCCGTAAAGAAATGTGGAACCATCCCAGGTATTATAACTGCAAGTCCCAAAGGTTTCATCAAAAACATTCCAACAACTCCACCTAAAAAGCTTGCTAAAAATCCTATTATAACTGCCATAGGTGCATATGGAAATACTATAGGACAGTCAAGAGCTGGTTTAGCTTCTGGAACTATTTTTTCAGCTATTCCTTTGAATGCAGGTATTATTTCTCCAAGTATCATACGAACACCCATAAGAATAACACTTACACCAGCTGCAAAGGTTAACCCTTGAATTATAGAGAACATGAACCAACTTTGTCCTCCTGAATATTTTGATACCACTTCTTGGCCTGCTTTTAAAGTCACTATGAAAAATATAACTATCATAGTTATAGCTGTAGATAATATAGAGTCTTTCAAGAATTTTAAAGATGATGGAACTTTAACTTCTTCTGTTGATTTTTCTGGATTTCCAAATAATTTACCGGTGAAACCAGCGGCTAAATATCCTACTGTTCCAAAATGACCCAAAGCTATATCATCATTTCCAGTAATTTTTCTCATGAATGGTTGTGCAAGTGCTGGCATCAATACCATGATAAAACCAAGAAGTATAGATCCCAATATTATTAAAGGTACTCCTGTCATTCCAGCTGTTCCAAGAACTGCTGATAATAAAGCTGCCATAAAAAATGTATGATGACCTGTTAAAAAAACATATTTCAAAGGTGTAAATCTTGCTATAGCAAGGTTTGCAATAAATCCAAAACCCATTATTAAAGCCGTTTCTTTACCGAAAGTTTTTTGAGCAATTGCGACTATTGCTTCATTATTAGGAATAACTCCTTGAACATTGAATCCTTCTTGAATTAAAGGACCTAAATTATCAAGACTTCCTATGAGAACTCCGGCTCCAGCACCAAGAATGATAAATCCCAAAATACTTTTGAGTGTTCCTGATACAATTTTTGAAAATGATTCTTTAAGAGCTATAAGTCCTATCATAGCCATCAATCCAACCAGTATTGATGGTTGACTCAACACTTCATCAACAATAAAATTTAAAATACTCATCCCTTAACCTCCCTATTTAACCATTTATAATACCTTCTAATTTCTCTTTTATCTCAGTTTTATCTGTCATATTTTTTATTGAAACTATCTTAGCCTTATGACCTGCAAGTTGTTCTGCTATTTCTGGAGAAGCTACAATTATATCTGCATTCATGCTAACGGCACTTGAAACGTCTGCTACTTCAACATCTGCATCTATTTTCATTTCTTTTAACACACTTTCAACTGCCATTCTCAACATTAAAGAACTTCCCAAACCCATACCACATACTGATAATATTTTCATATTGATTCCTCCTATTCAGATAAAATTTTATGTATATATTGATATATTTCTTTTTCTTTTAAAGAAGCTATAGTATTTATTGCATTTTCTTGCATTAAGACATTCATGAGTTCTCTCATCGCCTGTATATGTTGATCATTATCAATTGCTCCCAAAGTTATTGCAACTTTAACAGGATCATGATCTTTATTTCCAAAATTAACAGGTTCTTTCAAGGTTATTAAACCCATACACAATTTTTTTACGCCATCTTCTGGTCTGGCATGTAACAATGCTATTCCATCGGCAATAACAACATAAGGTCCATTTTTTCTTATTGATTCTTTCATAGCTTCTATATAGTTTTCAGTTATTAAATTTTGATTTAAAAGTATTTTTCCAGATTCATCTACTACTTCTTCCCAATTTTTGGCTTTTATACAACTTTTTATATTTTTTTCATTTAATAATTCTAAAAGCATAATTTCACTCCTTACATTGAATAATTATAATAATATTTTTTCTTTCATTAGATTGATTTTATACTAAAACCCTCATAAAATCAAGGAAAAATCACTTCTATTCTTTCAAAATCATTGTGGCAATAATCTAATAATTGCCATATTTTTAATATTTATGTTGTATTTTTTAATATAAAAAAGTTTTTAACCTTTATTCAATAATAAACATCATAAATCATAAATAATAAGATTTAATAACCAAACATTATATAGCAATATTCATTTTAAGTTTATTTTTATAATATGATAATATCATATTATAAGGGGGAAAAATATTATTTTTATTATTGAGCAGGGAGGGATAAATTTGAACAGCGGAATAGATTTTTGGGTTTATGCCGTAAGATATGAAAACCCAGTAACAAAAAAAATTATTTCTGAACTAAAAACAAGTATGGATTTTGGTTCTATTCCCTATGTTGAAGATATATTATCTAAAGGGGAAGTGTTGCGTAAACTGAAAAAAGGTGAAAAATTCTGTGTTGTATACAATAAAGCTGGAAATTGGGTAAAGGGTTCGGAAATAAAAAATTTAAATGATCATTTTTTAAGAATTGATGATGAAGAAATAGAAGAAGACTTTTTAGGTCCTATAAATCAATTTTAATAAAAAAAACACCTTATTTGGTTTAATATTACTACCAAATTTGGTGTTTTTTTATAAGTTTATATCATCTTTAAATCTCATAGTATTTTTTATGAGATTATCATTTTCTCTCCATTTTTTTCTCACTTTAACAAAAAGGTCTAAATATACTTTCATTTCGAAAAGTTCTTCTATATCTTTTCTGGCATGCTGACCTATTTTTTTTATCATAGTTCCTGATTTACCAATTATTATAGGTTTTTGAGAATCTTTTTCTATATATATTTCTGCTCTCACATACAACATCCCATTTTCTCTTTGTTTTAAATCTTCAACAACAACTCCAGTTGAATGTGGAATTTCTTCTCTGGTTAAATGAAAGATTTTTTCTCTTATCAATTCTGATATTATAAATCTTGATGGTTTGTCTGATATTATATCATCTGGATAATATTTAGGCCCTTCTGGAAGATTTGTTTTTATAGCATTTAAAAGTTCTGATAGGTTTTCTCCAGTTAAAGCTGAAACTTCAAATATTCCTTTTAAATTATCTATACTTCCTTCTAATTTACTAATGGCATTAGTTATTATACCTTTATTTTTTATCGCATCTATTTTATTTATAACTATAATCGCAGGAATTTTTGAACCGTTTATTATTTCAGCAACTCTTAAATCAGATTTTCTTACACCATCTATTGGATCTACTACGAAAAGTATCAAATCTACTCCTCTTAAGGCACCAATTGCAATATCTACCATGTATTTACCAAGTTTATGCAAAGGTTTATGTATTCCAGGAGTATCCACAAAAACTATTTGATGATCTTCTTGTGTTAAAACACAATTTATTCTATTTCTAGTAGTTTGAGGTTTATCTGAAGTTATAACTATTTTTTGTCCCATTAAAGCGTTTATTATTGTAGATTTTCCCACATTTGGTTTTCCAGCCATTGAAACAAATCCACTTTTGAATTCCGACATCTTTTACCTCCATATATTAATAAAAGCATGAATACACTTTTTTATATTGTTTTCATCTTTTCCATAACAAGTTTTGTAGCTCTACAATCATCTTCATTATAATCAAGAATCGATTTCATTATCCCTTGTTCTCCCTTTAAATATCTTTTATATTCAAGTATCACTGCATACCCATTTAAATCGGTTCTCCAATGAAATCCAAAATACTTGCTTATATCTTTTAAAGAGTATGAAGTAACTGGAAAAGAATAGTTTTTTATTATTATTTCATACAAATCTATTGAATTTTTTAAAATTTTCTCTATTCTCTTTTTTAATTCTGGCTTTATTTCAGCAACTTTTCTTAAAGATTGAACATCATGAACATCATAATGAATTAAAATTCTTTCTTGTTTTTCCAAGAATTCTATCATTTCAAGATATTTATGATCGTCTTCTTTACTTTCAAATATAAAAGGAATATATTGATCATCTAAAAGATATCCAAAAAGAAAATCATTTTCATGATAAGTCTCGACATCGAAGATTATATATTTCTCAGGAAGTTTAACCTTTCTAAGTTTTAAAGGAGTATTTTCATAAACCGATTTCAAATTATATAGAGATTTTCTTTGAAATGGCCTGAATTTATCTATCTTATCTGTTTTTATAACTTCAAGAGGATCTACATTCATAACCTCAAAATCTTTAAGAACTCTTTCAGATATAGATGGAACAACTATCAAATTTCCACTATCTAAAAGTTCTTTATGACATTCTTGTTTTATCTTACAAAATCTACAATGAGATCCTGGATCTTTATACATGAACTTTAAATCTATTATTTCGGATAATATTCTTTTTTCTTTTTTTAATATATCTTGTTCAGTTATATCATGTACTTGATTTCCAAGTTCAAAATGGTATTTTTTAACCTGTTTTCCCTGTTTTTTAAAATAAAGATAAACCGCATAAGCATGTATCCAGTGATAAAATCTTAAACGATTTCCCGCTCTCACTATATGTACCACACCATCTTCGAAACTTTCATAATTTGCTTCAAATTTCATATCTTCAATTTCTACAGAAAAATATGTACCTGGTCTTTTGTAAGAGGGTTCATAATAAGGACAATTTTTAAGATTTTCAAAATAAATGATATTCATTAATTAACACCTTTTCTAATATTATATTTATAAGTATGGATTTGAAAATTCAAATCCATACTATAATTCTTTAAGTTTTTCAGCTAAAACAATTGAATTTTCTATAAATGAATCACCTTGTTTAACAAAATAATCTAAAAACATATTTTCAACATTTTCATAGTCCATACGAGTTTCTTTTTTTATCATTCCAACAAATTCGCTATATTGTGAAAATTTATCCATAAAATATTCATTGTTTTTAACAAGATTTATAACATTTTCTTCATCATATATCAAATCTTCATTCAAGCCATACAATGATTTTTTTAATTCTTCACTATCAGTTTCTAAAACACTAAATCCCATCATACCCTTAGAAACTTTTGCAGGTTTATAATTAAAAAATCTTTTTAGTATTTTCTTTTTCATTATAAGATTCAGTATAAACCATAAAAATTTTTTTTCTGATTCTGTCTCAAATTTATTGGCTAAATTTATATATCTATTAGTTTCTATACTAAAAACTATCATTTTACCAGAGTTCACTACATCCATTTGAAATATATTTTTTTTATTTGTCAATAAATCTATTGAGTATTCTCTTATGAGATTTAATAACTTTATAGACCTTTCAAAGCCAAACATAACTTCTTCATGACTTTTTCTTTCATCTATATAATTAAAACATAGTATTTCAAGTTCTCCACTTTCAAGAAAAAATTTCACATATTCTCTAAAATCCTCCCATAAAAGAGGTAAATTATAGTTTTCTATCCTATAATTGCACATAGTTTCACTTCTCAATAAATTGTTGACTTCTTGAAATTCCTTATCAGTATTTTTATTTCCAGCCCATATTTCAAGTACTCTGTCATAATCAACCATTATTACTTTTACATCTTGATTATCTATATCTTTACCATTAAAATATACAACAGATGGAAAAGATAATTCTGTTATATCTTCATCTGATATAAAACCTGTAATCCTGTTTTTTAAATCTAAATCCTTCAATTTTTCAAAAAATTTCAATTTCGCAAGCCCCCTTATTTATAATCAACCTTGATAAAGTCTTGTAACATCCCCTATGTCATAGAAAAGATTTGCCAAAGTTTTCAGAAATCCTAATCTATTCAATCTAATGGCTTCATCTTTATCCATAACAAAAACTTTGTCAAAGTAATTATCAATAGAACCCTTCAAAAATAATAATTCATTAATAGCTGATTTATAATCCATAATTCTTATATATTCCTCAAAATTACCTTTAACTTCTAAATATTTATCAAATAATTCTTTTTCTGCTTCTTCTTTAAACATTCTTCCTGAATATTCATATGAATTATGAGACTTTGAAATATTGTTAACTCTTTGAAATGCGGTTATAAATTCTTTAAATTCTTCTTTTTCAACAAATTCTTTGAGTGCTTGCGCACTAAGATAGGCTCTTAAAGGTCTATTCCAATTTATAAGTGTTGTAGATATTATATCAGAATTCATATTTTCTTTTAAAAGTATAGTCTCAAATCTCGAACTCATAAAATCAGAAATTTTTTCTAATTCATCATTAACCTTTAATATATTTATAGATTCTTTAAATAATTCTTTCAAATCTAATTCCCATTCTTTGTCTATTATTATTCTAAAAATACCAAATGCTTTTCTTCTAAGTGCAAAAGGATCTTTAGAACCTGTTGGAACTTTTCCTATACCTATATAACCAGCAATATCATCTATTCTATCCGATAAAGATACTACATTGGCCACAAGATTTTTTGGTATTGAATCATTTTCCTCAATTGGATGATAATGAAGTGAACTCGCTAGATATACATCTTCCTCTTCTTTCATCTCTTTTAATATTATTCTTCCCATATCACCTTGAAGTTCCGCAAATTCATAAACAACTTTTGAAGTGACATCTATTTTTGAAAGTTTTGACGCTCTTTTAACATTTTTATTTTCATATTTTATCTTATTTGCTATTATTTGAGAAAGTTGTTCCATCCTTAGAACTTTGTCCTTATAAGTACCTAGTCCTTTTTGATATGTTATAGAATCTAAATTTTCAAATCTTTCACCCAATGAAACTTTTAAATCATCTTCATAATAAAAAGCAGCATCATCAAGTCTCGCATTTATAACCCTTGCATAGCCTTTAATTATGTTCTTTTCTCTTCCTATTCCATCTTGAAAAGACACAAATTTATTGGACATTTTATTATTTTCTTTTGCAACAAAGCTTCTTTGATGATGTTTAACAGTCACAATTATAATCTCTTCTGGAAGTTTCATATATTTTTCTTTAAACTCTCCAACAACTCCAGTTGGATATTCCGTTAATTGGGCTATTTCTTCTATCAAACTTTGATCTTCATCTATTTCTAAATCATATTCTTCTTTTATTCTTTTTAATTCTTTTTTTATCTTTTCTATTCTATTATCATAGTCTGGTATTACATAATTCTTTTCTAATTCGCTTTCATAATCATTTACATTTGATAATTCTATTTCATCACCAAAAAACCTATGTCCATATGTTTTAGAAGAAGATTTTTTGTTGAATATTTCAAATTCTACTACTTTATCATTGAATAAACTACATACCCAATGAACAGGTCTTACAAACTCAAATTTACCTTCAGACCATTTCATAGATTTTTTAAAATTCATTTTTAAGATGATTTCTGGAATTATTTCTTTTAAAACTTCTATTGTATCTTCACCTTTTTTATAAATTTCTGCAAAAACATAATCATTATTTCCTATTTTTCTTATAACAACTTCATCTTCACCTATTCCAGCACCTTTTAAAAATCCTATAAGAGCTTTTGTAGGTTTATTTTCTTTGTCATAACATATATTCTTTGGCGGTCCTTTTCTTTCTTCTTTTGAGTCTTCTTGTTTTTCTTCAAGACCATCTATAATAGCTCCAAACCTTCTAGGTGCTATGAATATATTTATATCTTTATATTTTATATTTTTATTTTTCAAACTATTTTTCAAGTTCTCTTCGAGTTGTATAATTATATTTTTGTATTCACTTGATGGAAGTTCTTCAACTCCTATTTCAAATAAAAATTTATTCATTTTTATCTCCTCCATCTTTTACATCGACATAAACCTGAGCACATTTTCTCGCCATATTTCTTATATCAAGTATATATTTCTGTCTCTCATTAACAGATATAGCATTTCTTGCATCAAGCATATTAAAGGAATGTGCCGTTTTAGTAAGAAAATCATATGCTGGCAAATAAAGATTTTTTTCTATTAATCTTTCAAATTCTTTTTTATATATATTATATAGGGATTCAAACATATTTATATCTGCTTCATCGAAATTATATATTGAAAATTGTCTTTCATTCTCATGATATATACTGCCATAAAAAGTGTCATCATTCCACTTAGTTTCATAAACATTTTCGATATTTTGAAGATACATGGCAATTCTTTCAACCCCATATGTTATTTCTACTGTTATAGGACTCAAAGATATTCCACCCATCTGTTGAAAATAAGTAAATTGTGTTATTTCCATACCATCAAGCCATACTTCCCAACCAACTCCCCAAGCTCCGAGAGTAGGGGATTCCCAATTATCTTCAACAAATCTAATATCATGTTCTTCAGGACTTATACCTATACTTCTCAACGAATCTAAATATATTTCCTGAATATTTTCTGGTGATGGTTTTATAATAACTTGATATTGATAAAATCTTTGCATTCTATTTGGATTTTCACCATATCTACCATCTGTTGGTCTTCTACATGGTTGAACATATGCAACTTTTTTTTCTTCAACACCCAAAGATCCAAAAAAAGTCGATGGGCTATAAGTTCCAGCCCCCATTTCCATATCATATGGTTCATCTATTATGCAATTTTGTTTTGACCAAAACTCATGCAATTTCATTATTAAGTCTTGTATATTCAACTCAAACTACCTCCATTATTCGAGCGAAATGAGCATAGGATAATGATTCTGTCCACCTTCATGTATTTCAATTTCAACATTAGGCTCTTTTTGCATTATATTATTTATCATATTATTTATATCTTCTAAATTTGAACCTTCTCCATAAAATATAGTTACTATTTCATAACCTTCTTCTAAAAAGTCTAAAAGCACTTTTTCAGTTTCTATATAAAGATTATCTCCATGTGCCTTTAAATCTTTACCTGCAAAAACGAGATATTCATCTTTTTTTATCTGTTGACCAGATATTTCTGAATCTCTAACTGCATAAGTAACATCAACAGGAATTATTCCTTTGACATATTCAGTCATAGAATTTTTTAGATCTTCAGCTTCTAATGAATCATCAAATCCCAACATAGCCGAAACTCCTTCTTGGACATATTTTGTAGGAATTACAATAACATTTTTTTCTGACATTTCAGCTGCTTTTTCTGCCGTCATAACTATGTTTGGATTATTGGGAAGAATGATGATATTTTCATATTGCATGGAATTTATGGAATCTGATATATCTTTAATGCTTGGATTCATAGTTTGACCACCAGATATTACTCTATTAACTCCAAGGCTTTTTAATACATTTGTTATTCCTATTCCTGGAGATACAGCAACTATACCCCATTTTCTATCTTCATCATCTTCTACTTCAATTTCTTCAATTTTCTTTTCTTTATTGGCATTTATATTTTCAACAACATGTTCATGTTGAACCTTCATATTATCAGCTTTTACTTTCATTAAATCACCATATTCAAGAAACTTCTCAAAAACATTTCCTGGATGATTTGTATGTACATGACATTTTAAATATTCATTTTGATGAACTAAAACGATAGAATCTCCTATTTCTTCAAGGAAATTTCTTATAGTATCAAGCTCTTCTTTCGTGAGATCTTCATTTGCTAGTTGAAGAACACATTCTGTACAATATTGAAAAGTAAGATCTTCATAGGCTATTTCTGCAATTTCAGAAGATGTTGCATTTTCTATTTGTGCTATATTTACTTCTGTATCGCCATGAATTGCATCTCTAAATCCTTTAAGGATATAAGCAAGCCCTTTAGCTCCTGCATCCACAACCTTAGCTTCTCTTAATTTTTTTAAGTATTTAGGTGTTTCATCGACTATCTCAAATGAAATTATTGATAATTTATCCATAAATTCTAAAAAGTCGGTAATTTCTGAAAGTTCTTCTCTTGCCCTCTCTGAAAGCCTTCTTATCAATGTTAACATAGTTCCTTCAACAGGTTTTATAACAGCACCATATGCAACTTCTTTGGCATTATCCAATGCCATTATAAAGTCTTTTGTAGTTATTTTCTTTTTTCCATCTAAAGCTTCTGTAAAACCTCTAAATATTTGAGAGAGTATAACTCCAGAATTACCTCTTGCACCCATTAATAATCCGTCTCTTAATGCTTTTAATACTTCTTTTAAATTATTATTATTTTTTACTTTATCCAGCCATTGAACCGCTTCAAGTATAGCAGAACTCATATTTGATCCGGTATCTCCATCTGGGACAGGGAAAACATTTAATGCATTTATTTCATCTCTATTTTTTACAAGTACTTCAGCTGCTTTTTTTATGGCTATATATAAGTCTTTCCCTTCCAAATACTCTTTCATTTTTTTCATCACCCTTTCTTATAACTTTAACCCTGCAATATGTACATTAACTTGTACATCGTCATAATTTAGCATGGATACTATTCTATGATATACATTTTCCTGAGTATTTTGAGCAACCCTTTTAACAGGAAGACCATATTCTAAAACCAAATGTAAATCTACATTAATTTTGCCATCTTCCTCAACAATATTTATACCTTTTGATTCATCTTTAGTCCATAAGTTTGCTAACTTATCAAAAAACCCCTGTTTCCCCATTTCTACAGTCCCATAAGATTCTATAACAGCTTTATAAACTATTTCTTTAACTACCTCATGTCTTATAGTAACTGCACCGAATTCTGTATCTACAATCATTGAATTCACCTCCAAGGTTATTTTTAATCATATAATACTGCCGATAAATAACCAACAACACTCTCAAAATCGTTCAAGATCTCTCCACTGGTCGTATGATGTATTATTTCAATGTTTTTCAATCCCATACTCAATAGTATATAAGTAGGTAAATAACCACACATGGAGATATCATTTTTTCTAATCGTTTCTAACAATAATTCAGGATCATTTTTTTCTATTGCTTCTATAATCTTCTTATCTTTCTCAATAGTTGTTTTTTGATCTTCAAAATGATTCAAATCCGTTGAAGCAACTATAAAATCACCTTCATTAAATATTTCTTTAAAAGCTTCCAAAAATAATTTTAATTCAAATTGATCTACATGTGTAAAAGTTATCGGCACTATTTTAAAATTATTACCAAATACATAATTTAAAAATGGAAGCTGTACTTCAAGAGAGTGTTCGGCAAAATGACCATTTCTGTCAGGATTTATATTCAACATCCTACACATATCTAAAACCATATCTTTATCAACTTCAAACTTTAAACCTGGTAAAGCCCAAAAATCTGAGTCATCTATATTTATTCCAGAACCCAAACCTTTATGATCTGGTCCAAATAAAAATATTCTATTTGGACAACCAAATTTTGAAGCCTTCTTCAATGCTTTTGCAGTTGTTTTTCCTGAATAAACATAACCTGCATGGGGTAAAATCACCCCCACCTTTGAATTTAATTTATTTTCCATTTTAAATGTGTTTCTTTCAAAAATAAAATTTAATTTTTGTTTTAATTGCTCATCATTATCAGGGTAAAATAATCCTGCTACTGCGGGTTTTCTAATTATCATAATTTTTCACCCCTCATCCTCCGCCTCTGGATTATTGAGAACTTTTATATTTGTAATAATAATTATTTCATATTTGGAATATGAATTATCATAATTTTTAAATATACTTCCAAAAATAGGTATGTCTTTAAGTATTGGTATGCCTGTTTCTTTCTTTATATTTTTATCAAAAGACATAGATCCTATTTTAATTATTCCATTATTGTTCATTTTTAATTCGGTTTCTATATTTCTTTCATCTACAATAAGACTTTTATCTTTATTTTCAAACTCTGAAATGGTTATATTTATTTTAGATGTTACCATATCAGTTTTTCTATCATAATTACCAGATACTTTAAACTTGAATCCAGACTCTACTTTAGAAACTATTTCATTTTTTTTATCTATAATAGGTATGGAAATAACAGAGTTTATAATAGACTCTTTACCTTCATTGACATATATTATAGGTTTTGATACCAAAAAAACATCTTCATAAAAATCGGTGTTTTTAAATATATTTAAATTATAAATATTATAAAGATCTGTAATATTTAAGTTATTTATGTTGTTTCCAGTAAAAATATATAAAGAATATTTCAACAATTTTATATCAGAATAAAAATAAATAGTTTCTTCATCAATATAATTATACAATATTCTGTTATTTTCAAGAAAAGAAAAAAGTTCAAATAAATCAAGATCTTTAGAACTTAAAAATACATCTTTATCTTCAAAGTTACATATAGCTTTTATTCCTTCATTTTCACATACATAATTTATCAAATTAACTAAACTATATTTTTCTTTTTGTTCTTTAATATAAAATTGATTGGCGAGATCTTCTATAAAATCTTTTTGTTCTTCGCCATAACTTAAAATATAAAAATAATTATTATCATACTTTTCAAGTGGTAAATAATCTATATTCTTATCTATTATTATTTTATCAAATAAAAGCTTCATTTTATCGTTTACAACGAATATTTTATTTAATGTTTTCAAATTATTAAAACTTTTTTCGCTTTTTAACTCATTATTATCAACATAACTTATTTTTTCATTAAATTTATTAACCAATTCTTCAATAATAACAAGATCTTTTTCATTTCCATATATTAAAAAATAATTATCATAAAAACTAAAAATTTTTATATCATATATATATTCAAAAAATTTTATATCAGAATAACTACTCAAAATCTTATAATTATTAAAAACAAAAGATTCTTTATTAGATTCAAATTCTGAGTCTCCACTCAAATCTTCATCATTATCTATATTTATTATTTCAAAATCATCATCTTCATCAACAATATTTAAAATTAATGGTAAAAATTCTGATTCATTTTTTTTATTATAACTTATAATTACAGTTTTATCATCATAAAATCTACTATCAATACCATATACTTCGTATAAAAGTCTTAAAAAATACTCTAAATTATAACTATTATTATTTAATGAAACTTTAAAGTCTGGTATTTCCGTAGAATTTATAAATTTAATTTCATATTTTTCAAATAATATTTCTAAAAAATCTATCAATTTTAAACTTTTAAAATAAAATTCTTCAAAATTAATCTTTTTTGTTCCAAAGAACTTTATCTTTGAATCATATTCCTCAATCTTTTCTAATGGAGCATAAAAAAATATATCTATTATATTATCATAAGTTTTTATTTTTTTTACTGGTCCATCATTTATAACATATTCTTTTTCTAAAAAAGAAGTATTTTTAAATACAATCTTCACGAATGTTTTTATATCATTTGAAAATATATCATATTCACTTTCTTTAAAATTTAAAGTATTGTAATTTTCCTGACTATTATAATCAAGATTATAAGATAAAAATATAGAATTAATAAATATTAAAATAGTAATTAATATCTTCTTCATATTATCACCATATAAGTATTATTAATATTTTTTAATAATATTCCATCTTTAAAAATACCAACGACTTCTACCTGACCAAAAATATCTCCAACTTTTATTTTTATTAAATCATCTATATAATAAAAATATCCAAACTTGAAACCATTTTCAACTATCATACCAGCAAATCTTATATTTTGATCATAAATTTCAAGTTCATCTCTAATTTTCCAAATATTTTCTAAACCAAAAGTATTTTCATCCAATAGATCAAAATCTTTAAAAATATTTTCTTCAAATTTATTATAAACATTATAATCGAAACTTGGCTTTGCAACTTTATAATCAAAAGAAAAATTATTACTTAAACTAAACATATTTTCTTCTCTTTTTATACTTAAAAAATTTATTTTAAAATCCGAATTATAAATCTCATTCAATATAAATAAAATTTCCTCTTTAGAATAGTCTTCTTTAACTTGGAATTTAATACCTCTAAAACTTTTATTTATATTAATCTCAGGAATTTCTATTTTAGAAATCAATACTATGAGAGAAATTAAAATTATAGAAATAATCATTTTAATTTTAATTTTCATAGTCATCATCTCTCTTAAATTCTATTATAGAATAAACTTTGTCTTCAATTTCAAAAGAATTCAAAACTTCAAAATCATATTTAGAAATTAATTCATAATTTTTTTCTTTAATAAAAAGAGCTTGTAAAATAAAATTTTTATTAGAAAAATTCAAAAATATTAGTTTAGCTTTTTCATTTTCTAAAAATTCAATTATTTCAAAAAAACTATTTTTAATATTTTTGTTTTCTTTTAAATATAATTCATAATTGTACTCAACAATATTTTTTTGCTCTAAATATAATTTATATTCTAAAACCTTCGCAAAAAAGATTTTAAAAAATATAAAAGATAAAGATATTATAATGATATATAAAAAAATATTTAAACCTTTTCTATAAAAAGATTTTAAGAGTATCATTTTTTTCACCTCTTAAATAATTAATAGCAAGGTTTTTCAAATATTCATCATCATAATAAATATCACATTCATTTACATCTATTTCTTCATCAAAAACTACAAAATATTCATCTTTAAAGATCTTAAATCCTTTTCCAAAACATTTAACTCTATAATATCCCAAATCTTTTTTATAAAATTCATTTATTAAAATGGATTGAACTGGAATAAAATAATCATATTTAAAAGATCTTCTCTTTTTATTCATATCTTTTTTATTCCAAATGAGATAATATTCAAACTCTTGTTTTTTTAAAAGTTTATAAAATATTTTTTTCTCTTTTATAAAATCATAAAAAGACTTCTTAAAATCAAGTATATTTTCGAATTTTCTTATTATAATATCAGAATTACCCAAATAATAGATTTTTTTACCAAAGTTAAAATACATTCATATCCCCCCTAAGGTAAAGTCATTGCACCAGTTACTGGAACTACTTTAAGAATAGTTTTTCTGTTTTTTGGATATTTAAAAGATCCTCCCGTAGTAGAAAGATCTCCAAAATTAAAAATTATCCATCCACGACCATAATAATAAAAACCATCATAATATATCTTTACTCCAGCAACTCTAAATCCAAAAAAAGTAAAATCTCCCATTCTAGAGTTATACCTTCCCGATAAACTCCTTGTAGTTGCAATAGCTTCACTGATAAAATATTGATCTGATTTTTCTTTAAAATATTCATATGTGATTTTTAGACTTGGTACAAAAAAAGCGGCTGCAATTATAATTTCAATCAATAAATAAATAATGGCTTCATAAAGAAGAAATCCCTTTTTATTAAAATTCATAAGAATCAATCCCTCCAATATAAACCTTATCAAAAAGTTCAAAAGCTATAGAAAAAACAATAATGCCGAGTATTAATATCAATATTGGTTCTACCATCTTATTAACTCTATTAAGAGTACGTTTGAGATTTTCATAAAAATATGTGCTCAAAAAAGAAAAAACTTCTAAATAATTTCCAGTTTTATCTGAAACAGAAAACATAAAAGTAAACTCCTGATAATGTTTATTATCAAATAAAATCTCTGAAAGTTCCTTACCTTTTTCAAGTTCAACGCTAACCTTAAAAAAATTTTCAAAAATATAATTAGAATTTATATATTGAAGAACTTTATCAAAAGCATTATAAATAGTAAATCTGTTTGAAATTAATAAAAAAACATCTCTTGAGAACTTATAAAATATATAATTTCTATAAAATTTTCTTATTAATGGCATATTCATAACTATGAGATCATTTTTCTTTGCAAAAAAAATAGCTATAAAAATAAATACTACTAAAAAAGATATTAAAAATATTAAAAAAGTTGGTATAAAAAAACTAAATTTTATATCCATATAATTTGAAAAAGTGGGGATAATATAAAATTTTAAAAGAAGCAAAACAAATAAAATAGTTATCAAAACCGAGGAAGGATAAAAAGTAGATTTTTTGATTTCATCTGTAGAAATTCTGACACTCTTATAATAATTTTTCATATTATTAAAAGTATTTAAAATCATTTTATAAGTATCACAATAAGACATAGAATATCTAAAATATTCATCATATTCAAAAAAATTAAAAGATTCATTGAATTCAAAACCTTTTCTAATCATAAAATAGCTTTTAGAGATAATACCTCTAATGAATTTATCGATATCTTCATTAAAAGTCAAAAAACTCAGTATATCTAAAATTTTTATATCGGAACTCATCATCATATAAAAATTTTCGGATATAAATTGCATATTTTTCATATTTAATTTTTTATTTTCCATGTAATATCCAACTTTTTTAATATTTTTAATTTCAAATTCTTCGATATTCATGAGATCATAAATATCTTCTAATCTTTTGGATACTACATAAACTTCAATTTCTTTTTTTAAAATTTTATCAAAATAATTAATTAAAAATAGATATTTCAATAAAATTCCACCTTTTTAGTAATATATATTTATTATACCATTAACTAAAAAATAAAAAAAACACATATCAGTTTGATATGTGTTTTAAAAATTCTGTTATTTTATAGCTGTTTCAAGAGCTATTTCCATCATTTTTGTAAATGCATTTTGTCTTTCTTCACTTGAAGTGGCTTCATGAGTTACCAAACTATCAGAAACAGTCAATATACAAGCAGCTCTTTTACCAGTACTTTTAGCATTAGCAAAAAGTGCAAATGATTCCATTTCAACTCCAACACAACCATATTCTTTATTAAGTCTCTTAAAAACATCTGGTTCTTCTCTATAAAAAACATCGGAAGAATGAATTCTACCTTCTTTAATTTCTATATTCAAATTTTTTGCAGAATCTTTTATCATATCATTTAAATCTGAAGAAGGTTCGAGAATATCAGATTCATAACCGCTTTGACATTTTGCAAAAGTTGACTCAGAATAAGCATCTTTAACTAATACAACATCATATAAACTCAACTTATCAGTATAAGCCCCACAAGAACCTATTCTTATGATATTTTCAACATCATAAAACTTATAAAGTTCATAAGAATAAATGCCTATACTTGCCATTCCCATTCCGGACCCCATAACACTAACTTTTTTGCCTTTATATGTCCCAGTATATCCAAACATATTCCTGACATTATTAAATTTAACGGGATTATCAAGAAATTTTTCTGCTATAAACTTTGCTCTTAAAGGATCTCCAGGCATTAAAACCGTTTTAGCTATCAAATCTTTATCTTTAACTTCAATATGTGGTGTTGGTATAGACATAAAAAATACCTCCTTAAAAAAATTAGTAGATATATTATATACAAAAAATATTTTATTTAGATTAAGATGTAAATCCCATTAACTTAATATTTATCAAAATACAGAATATTATATATTGTAAATTTAAGAATTAAATGGTATTTAATGGGTCTATTTAATTGAAAAATATTATAATTACCCTTAATTAAGTTTTGATATGAAAATATAACATTGTATAATTTTTGTAATCAATAGGAAATAAATAAATCCTATTTCAAGGGGGGAATAATATGAAAAAGTTTGTTTTATTGTTAACTTTACTGTTGATAAGTTTATTTGCGTTTTCAAATACGCTATCAATGATATCTTCTGTCTCTGGTTCATTCCAAAAAAACTTTAACCCTTATTTTAATTCTGGTACAACTTATACTTCTAAAGGGTTTATCTATGAAACATTATTTTATATAAATGGATATACTGGAGAAACATCGCCTTGGCTCGCAAAAGAGTATAAATGGGCAGATGATTTAATGTCTATGACTGTAGATTTGAGAAATGATGTTTATTGGCATGATGGAGAAAAATTTAATTCAGATGATGTAATAAACACCTTCGAAATGATAAAAGACTTTCCTGCACTCGACACAGGCTCAGTATGGAAAAATGGCCTTGAAAAAGTAGAAAAAGTCGATGACTATAAAATCAAATTTATACTAAACAAAATAAATACTTTAGCAACTCAAGACTTATTTTCAGTTTATATAGTTCCAAAACATATATGGGGAGATTTAGAAGATCCTTCAAAATATGCCGATGAAAATCCTATTGGAACAGGTGCTTTTAAATTAGATCAATTTACATCACAGGTATTTACATTGATTAAAAATGATAAATATTGGCAAGAAGAAAAAGTTCATGTGGATAAGATAAGAATTCCAGCCTTTACAGGAAATGATACAGCCCAACTCGCTCTGATGAATGGAGAAATAGACTGGGGAACGATCAATTTCCCTAATATGGAAAAAATATTTGTTGGTAGAGATAAAAAACATAATCATTATTGGCTTCCTGGCGGAAATCCTGTAGCAGTTTATTTCAATCTATCTCAAGAACCTTTCAGCAATAAAGAGTTTAGAAGAGCCATAGCTCATGCAATGGATACAGATCAAATAATATTGATGGCAATGACAAACTATGCTTCAAAAGCTAATCCAGTTGGTATAAAAGAAGGATTTTCTAATTTAATAGATGATTCACAAAAAAACAATTGGTTCAAAAAAGATATAGATAAAGCAAAAAATATATTAAAAAATCTTGGATACAAAGAAGGTAGAGATGGAATATTCCAAGATCAAAATGGTAAAAAATTGAGTTTTGAATTAATGGTACCAGCTGGTTGGACTGATTGGATAGCTGTTACTCAACTCGTTTCATCACAGGCAAAGAAAATTGGAGTAGATTTAATAGTATCTCAAGTTGATTTTGGAAGCTACATGCAAAAAATAAAAGCAAAAGATTATCAAATGGCAGTGAGCTGGTCAACATATGGAGAAAGCCCTTATAATTTCTATGAAAATTTCATGCATTCAAAAAATGCTTATTCTGGTAGTAATAGAAGTGGTTGGACAGATGAAAAAACTGATGAATTAATAGATGTTTTTAGATCTACATCAGATGAAAATAAAAGAAAAGATGCTATGTTTGAACTTCAAGAAATCTTATTAGAAAACATTCCAGCTGTTTTATTGTTCTACAACCCTGTATGGTTCGAGTATTCAACTAAAAACTTCACAGGTTGGCCTTCAGAAGAAAATAATTATACAAGTCCAAGAATAACTGGTATGGATAAAATGGCTATAATATTAAACTTAAAACCTGTAAAATAAAAAATTGGTCAGGACCTTTAAAGGTTCTGACCATTAAATAATATATAAAATATCCTTATAGGGGGAATAATATGAAATATATGAGCCAAAAAATATTATTTTTTATAATAGCTTTATTTGCAGCAATGACTATAAATTTCATAATTCCAAGAATGATGCCTGGTGATCCTGCCGAAAGAATACTATTAAGACTTGGCGGAGATATAGATGAAAACTCTGTAGATGCTATGAGAATAGCACTTGGAATTGATCAAGAAACACCTGTAATATCTCAATACTTTACATATTTAAAGAATACCTTTACTTGGAATTTGGGTGTTTCATTCTCTTATTATCCCATACCAGTTTCTCAATTATTAGCAACCTCAATTCCATGGACTATAGGATTGGTAGGAATATCGACACTGTTCAGTTTCATAATAGGAACATGGCTTGGGGTTTATTCAGGATGGAATAGAAGAAAAAAATCTGGAACATTTATTACAACAGCAAGTTTAATAATAAGGGCTTTTCCTTACTTTTGGCTTGCATTAATATTATTATATGTTTTTGGATTTCTTTTAGGATGGTTCCCAATATCAAATGCATATTCAACCTCTGAATTCTTAAGTGGTTGGGATTTTGTAAAAAGTGTAATATACCATGGTGTATTACCATCTATAACTTTAGTATTAGCTTCTTTAGGATCTTGGATTTTAACTATGAGAAACAATATAGTTTCGATCTTATCTGAAGATTATATATTACTTGCAGAAGCGAAAGGATTAAAAGAAAAAAATATCATGAAAAATTATGCTGCAAGAAATGCTATTTTACCAAGTGTTACAAGTTTTGGTCTATCCTTAGGTTACATAATAGGAGGCGCATTATTAACAGAAATAGTTTTTTCATATCCTGGAGTTGGTTATATGATGTATAAAGCCGTTACATCACAAGATTATCCTTTGATACAAGCAATATTTTTTATAATATCTCTATCTGTTTTAATAGCAAATTTTATACTCGATTTCGTTTATATGTATTTAGATCCAAGGACAAGGGGTTGAGTTGAATGAATACAATAAAAAACATGAATATAAAGGGAAAAATAGGACTTGGTATAATAACATTTTTTATAATAATTGCAATTTTTGCACCTTTGATATCACCTTATAATCCTTCTGATATGGTAGGAATGCCTTATTTGAGCCCTTCCAAAGATTTTTTATTTGGAACTGACAGAATGGGTAGAGATATACTATCTCAACTCATATATGGAACAAGATTATCATTAATAGTTGGATTATCGACTGGATTACTGATGACAACAATATCAGTTACTCTTGGAATGACTGCAGGTTACTTCGGAGGAGTTGTTGATAGAATAATATCAACAATAATAGATATATTCTTAGTAATTCCTGGATTACCACTGATGATAGTAATATCTTCTTATATAAAAGTTCGAGGAGTTCTACCCATAATACTCGTAATATCTTTTACAAGTTGGGGACCAGGTGCGAGAGTGATGAGATCTCAAGCTATGACTCTAAGAAATAGAGAATTCGTAACTGCCTCAAGAATAACAGGTGAAAACCATTTAAGTTTAATATTTTCTGAAATAATGCCAAATATGCTCTCTTTAATAGGTTCTAATTTTTTTACAGCTGTTTTAACAGCTATAATAGGTGAAGCATCATTAGAATTTTTAGGATTTGGTGACGTAAGTGCTACAACTTGGGGAACAATGCTATACTGGGCACAAAATTCATCTGCTCTTTTAAATCAATCATGGACATGGGTTTTAGCTCCAGGTGTTGCAATAGCTCTTTTAGGGGCAAGCTTTGCATTATTAAACTTCTCATTAGATGAACTTACAAATCCAAAATTAAGAGGAGAGTGATTATATGCTTTTAGAAGTTAAAGATCTAAATGCAGGTTATGCAACAAAAGGCAAAAAAGTAAGAGCTGTAAAAGATGTGTCTTTTTACCTTGAAAATGATGATTTTTTAGGAATAGCTGGAGAATCTGGATGTGGCAAATCCACACTTCTCTTTTCACTTATAAAGTTATTAAAAAATCCTGGAAAAATTTTTGATGGTGAAATAATATTTAAAGAAAAAAATATATTAAATTTAAAAAAAGAAGAATTGAGGAAATTGAGATGGAAAGAATTTTCTCTTGTAACCCAAAGTGCTATGAACGCTTTAAATCCAGTTATGAAAATAAAAGATCAATTTGCTGATGTAATAATGGAACATTCAAAAATAAAAAAATTGGAAGCTTATAAAATGGCTGGAGATTATTTAGAACTTGTGGGAATTCAAAGGGAGAGAATAGAATCATATCCTCATCAACTCTCTGGAGGGCAAAAACAAAGAGTAGCAATAGCTATGGCCTTAGTATTTTCTCCATCACTTGTAATAATGGATGAACCAACTACAGCTTTAGATGTTGTTGTTCAAAGATCTATAATGGAACAAATAGATAAAATAAGAAAAGATAAAAAATTCTCGATAATATTCGTAACTCATGATATTTCTTTATTATTCGAAATATCAAAAAGAATAGCCATAATGTACGCTGGGGAATTAGTTGAAATAGGGCCTACAAAAAAAGTCTATAAAACTCCTGCTCATCCTTATACAAAAGGATTGATAAATTCTTTTCCAAAATTGGACTCTGAAATAAAACAATATGAAGGGATACCTGGAAAAATCCCAGACTTATCCCAAGATATAATTGGTTGTCCTTTCATGGAAAGATGCAGTCTAGCAACAGAAAAATGTAAAACAAAACCAGAATTCAAAAAAATAGACGAAGGTAGGTGGGTAAAATGTCATTTCCCACTATAATACAATTCAAAAATATTCAAAAAACATTTACAATAAGAAAAGGCATAAAAAGCTATAAATTATATGCCTTAAGGGATATCAATCTCGAAGTAAAGGAAGGCGAAGTAATTTCTCTTGTTGGTGAATCTGGTTCAGGAAAAACAACTCTCTTAAGATTAATAGCAAGAATTTATACCGAAACAGATGGAGAAATATATTATAAAAACAAGAAACTTCCAAAAAAAATAAATGGAAAAAAGAACTTAGAATACAGACGAGATGTTCAAATGATATTTCAAGATCCATTTTCTTCTTTAAATCCAATAAAAAAAATATATTCAATATTAAAAAGACCTTTAAAAATTCATAAATTTGATAATACAGAGAATAGAGTCATAAAAGCACTTGAAGAAGTTGAATTAACTCCAATAGATTCATATATAAACAAATACCCCCATGAACTTTCTGGTGGACAAAGACAAAGAGTTGTAATAGCAAGATCTATAATAACAAGACCAACAATAATATTGGCAGATGAACCTACCTCCATGCTCGATGTTTCTATAAGGGCTGGAATAATGAACTTGCTTCTAAAAATACGTGAAGATTTAAACACAACTTATATACATGTAACCCATGATCTTGCAGCTGCGAGATATATTTCTGACAGAATAGCGGTTATGTACGCTGGAATGATAATGGAAATAGGAAATGCGGATGAAATTGTTTTAAATCCTTTGCATCCCTATACACAACTACTAAAAAAAGCAGCTCCAAATCCTGATAAATTAGAACAAGAAGAACTGGGCGATACTGGCGAATTACCCGATACAATAAATATACCCAAAGGATGTCCTTTTTATGATAGATGTCCAAAAAAAATGGATATATGTAATAAAAAGATTCCTGAGGTTTATAATATAAAAGAAAGACAAGTAAGATGCTTTTTATATAAAAAAGAGGTGTAGATATGAAAATAACGGATATAAAGACAGAAAAATTAAATGTAGAACTCAAAGAACCATTTATAACATCAGCAGGTCCATTATATGCAATAGAAAATGTTTTAATAACAATTGAAACAGACTCTGGAATAAAAGGTTATGGAGAATCAGCTTTTGAATACAGAGTCACAGGTGAAATACAAGAAAGTATAATCGCTGCTATACAAAAATTTATAAAACCTTGTTTAATTGGAGAAAATCCATTAAATACAGAAATAATACATGAAAAAATAAATAAAGCAATACATAATAATTATTCTGCAAAAGCTGGTGTCGAAATAGCAATATACGATATAATAGGAAAAACATATAATATACCGTTATACACACTATTTGGAGGATATTCAAATAATTATCAAACAGATATAACTATCAGTTTAAACGATCCCAAAACGATGCTTGAATCCGCTTCAAAATATGTCAGAGAAGGTTTTGATACATTAAAAATAAAAGTTGGAAATGAGCTATCAGAAGATATAAAAAGAATAAAAACGATAAGAGATAATTTACCAGAAAAAATAAAAATTAGAATAGATGCCAATCAAGGATGGACACCAAAAGAAGCAATATATGCTTTGAATAGATTAAAAAAATATGAAATAGAATTTGTTGAACAACCTGTACATGAAAAAGATATAAGAGGAATGGCCTTTGTAAGAAATAATACGGAAATACCTGTAATGGCAGATGAAAGTGTTTATACTCCACAAGATGTAATAGAAATAATAAAGCTCGAAGCAGCAGATTTAATAAATATAAAACTTATGAAATCTGGAGGAATATACAATGCATTAGATATAGCAAAAATATCTCAAGCTGCTGGTATGAAATGTATGATTGGATGTATGATCGAAAGCAATATATCTATAACAGCGGCTGCTCATCTTGCTACTGGATGTAAAAATATAAAATATATAGATTTAGATTCAGATCTATTCTTAAAACATAATTTCTCCAAAGGAGTTAAAACAGCTGCGGGTAATATAACTATATCTGATAAACCAGGGCTTGGAATCGAAATATAGAATAATACAAAATAACATGGAGGATAAAAAAATGAAAAAAAAGATTGAAAACTTCATCTTAGAAGGATTAAATAATGTTTACACTGCAGCATCAATCTTAATAGGCCAAAATGATGAAATAATTATGGAAGAATATTATGGAACAAAAGATGGGAAAAGCCCTATAAATGATCAAACATTATTCGATATTGCAAGTTTGACCAAAATTGTTTCAACAACAACAGCGATAATGAAATTATACGACGAAAAAAAAATACATCTCGATGATAAAATCAAAAAATATCTAGATGTAAAAGGTGAAAAAGGAGAAATAAAAATAAAACAATTGCTACTTCACGAATCTGGAATGCAACCATATTCAGAACTATGGCAAAAATATAAAAATAAAGAATTGATGGACAAAATAATACAAATTCAACCACAAAATAAACCATGGACTCAATATGATTATTCCTGTTTAAACTTTATAACTCTTATGAAAATCGTAGAAAATGTTTCAAAAACACCTTATCAAGACTATATAAAAAATTTATTCAATCAAATCGGAATGTTTCAAACAACTTATAATCCTCAAAACAAAGAAAATATAGTTCAAACATCCATAAGAGATGGAATAAGATTACAGGGAAAATCTGATGATGAACTATGTTATTATCTTGGTGGAGTATCAGGAAATGCAGGCATATATTCAAACATAAAAGACTTAAGAAAATATGTATTAAATATATTAAATCCAAAGATAATAAGTAAAAAAACTATAGACAAGTTCACAAAAACAACAATACATAAAGGTGAAAAATATGCCCATCTTGGATTTATGGCACCACCACAAGCAGGCTGTACAAATGCTTTAGATGAAAAAAGTTTTGGCCATAATGGATTTACAGGTACATCAATATGGATAAGACCAGATGGAAAATTCTCGATATTTTTAACAAATTCAGTTTATTATGATAGAAGAGCTTACAAAGATAAACTTCAAATAATAAGAAATAATATAAATGATGCCATTTTTAAAGAGGGAATAATATGAAAATAGATGAAAATAAATTATACATAAATGGAGTATCTGCAGAAGAAATCAGAAAAAACCATGGAACACCCGTAATAGTATATGATTATGATGAAATAATAAAAAACATATCAGAATACAGAGATAATTTCAAAAAAAACTATGAAAATTTTTCGATAACATATGCATCAAAAGCTTTTTTAAATAGAACTTTATGCAATATTTTAAAAAAAGAAAACTTAGATATAGATATAGTATCTTCTGGAGAACTTGCAATAGCTTTATCCGCAAACTTTCCAGTTGAAAAAATTTATTTTCATGGAAACAATAAAACAGAAGAAGAAATAAATTATGCCATTAAAAATAATATTGGAACTTTTATAATAGACAATTTACAAGAAGCTCAAAAAATAGATAAAATAGCTAAAAAATATGATAAAAAAATAAAAGCCATAATGAGACTTATTCCAGGAATAGAAGCTCATACTCATGAATACATAAAAACTGGCCATATAGACTCAAAATTTGGATTCAACTTGTACAAAAACCATGCTTATTATGAAATAGAAAAAATTCAAAATAACTTAAAAAATATAGACATAAAAGGAATTGGTGCTCATATAGGTTCACAAATATTTGATATAAAACCATATGAAGATTTACTCGAAGTATTATTCGAATTTTCTGAAAAACTAAAAAATATAAACATAGATATAAACATATTCGATATTGGTGGAGGACTTGGAGTAATATATACCGATGAAGACACATATATATCAAAAAAAGAATTTGTAGAAAAAGTATCTAAAAAAACTAAAACACTTGCAAAAAAATACAATAAAAAAAATCCTCATCTAATAATAGAACCCGGAAGATCTATAATTGCAACTGCCGGAACAACATTGTATACAGTGGGAAATATAAAAGAAAACTCAGAATTGACAAATTATATAGCTGTAGATGGTGGAATGGCAGACAATATAAGACCTTCTCTATATCAGGCAAAATACACTGCATATATAGCAAATAAAATGAAAAACAAAAAAGAGAAAATTTATACAATAGCTGGGAAATATTGTGAATCTGGAGATATATTGATAAAAAACATAAAACTCCCAATAGCTGAAATTGGAGATATAATAGCTATCCCAGTAACAGGAGCTTACTCTTATTCAATGGCAAGCAATTACAATGGAGCATTAAAACCAGAAGTTATAATCATAAAAAATAAAAAATCATATATAATGAACAAAAGAGAAACTGTTGAAGATCTTCTAAAAAATGATATAAACATAAAAGATTTGTAAAAGAAAAAGGAGATAAAAATGAACGATAAAATAAAAAAAATACATGATGAAACAATAGTAGTAGATGCTCATTATGACCTACTAATGGACTTAACCTTACAAAAAAATTTCAATAAATTCAATGTAATAAAAAATGATCATCTCAATAACTTCAAAAAAGGTGGACTATCATTAATAGTATCATCAATCTTTATAGATAAACCAATATATAAAGAAGCATATTTACATGAAACTCTGGATCAAATAGCTTTATTCATGGAGGAAATAGAAAAAAATGAAGAAATTACTTTTTGTAGAAGCTATGAAGATATACTTAATAGCAAAAAACAAAATAAAATTGGAATAATGCTATCTTTTGAGGGTGCAGATCCTCTTTTTGATGATTTACATTTATTAAAAATATTTTATGAACTTGGAGTAAGATTCATAGGTTTAACATGGTCAAGAAGAAATTATATATCAGATGGATGCAAATTTGGACCTGTTGAAAAAGATAAAAGGAGTTATGGAATAACAGACTTTGGCGTAAATTTTATAAAAAAAGCTGAAAACCTTGGTTACATAATAGATATAAGCCATCTAAGTGAAACAGGTTTCTATGATTTTATAAAGATAAATCAAAAACCATTCATAGTATCTCATACAAATATAAGACATTTTACAAACAATACGAGAACATTATCAGATGAACAAATAAAAATCATAAAAGAAAATGATGGAATAATAGGTATAAACTCTTATAAAGAATTTTTCAATGAAAAATCAAAAAACTTATCAGCTTATGTAGATCAAATAGAATATATAATAAATAAAATTGGTGATAAAAATGTTGGTATAGGTTTAGATATCTGTACTCATTTATTAAAGTATGAACCTTTCAATGAAGAAAAAATATCTCCAAATATCATAAAAGATCATTCAGAATTCACTAAAATAACAGAAGAAATGCTTAAAAGAAACTATAATGAATCAACTATAAAAAATGTACTCGGAGAAAACTTTATAAATTTTTATAAAAACAATCTTTAATGAGGTGTATTTATGGATATAAACTCAATAGACTACTGGTTAAATAAATTTGAAGATGAAGATTTAACATCAAAAAGAAGTATAGACGAAATAAATATAGAAATAAAAAAATCATTAAAAAATGGTAATTATGAAAATCTTCTAATAGATGATGATGAACTATTAAACAAATCCGAAAAACCTGGTATCATAATAAAAAGAACCGATATAAAAATACAACCACATGAAAATATAGTATTAGAACCAAACAATAAACATCTCGATATGAATCAAATGACCGCTTTAAACATATATGATATAGTAGACATAAAAGAAGAAACTAAAAATTGGTATTATATAAATAGTTCAACAGCAGATGGATGGATAAAAAAATCCGATGTAGCTTTAATAAAAAATAGAAAAGAAATATCAAATATAAAAAATTCAAAAAATTTTATACTAGTAAATCAAAGCTATTTAGAAACCGAATTCAATGTGCATGATGATAGAGCTTCATTCGTAGAATTTTTTCTCGGAGATAAAATTCCATTATCTCAAGATTATTATGATGAATATCCACAACCTGGATACAAAATAAAAATCCCTGTAAAAAATAAAGATAATTATGTTGAATTTATAGATGGATTTATAGCCTTAAACAAAGAAATAGAAAAAAATTACTTGAATTATACCAGAAAAAACTTATTAAAAACAGCCTTTAAAATGCTTGGAGAAGCTTATGGTTGGGGAAGTCGATTGAGAAGAAGAGACTGTTCATCATATATAATGGATATAATGAAAATATTTGGAATAAAAATACCGAGAAACAGTGGCATACAAGAAATAGCTGGAAATTTCAACTGTATAAAAAAAGAAAACATAGATATAGAAAAAATAAAACCAGGTGATATACTATACATGAAAGGCCATGTAATGCTGTATATAGGAAAAGATGAAGAAAAACATTATGTAATACATTCAGGTGCTGGATATTCAGAAAAAAATGAAATCAAAAATGTTTATTCAGTTTTCATAATGGATATTGAAAAGACCTTAAAATCTGGAAAATCAACATATATAGATGCTTTAACTTCTGTAGTAAAACTATATTAAAATACATAATCTCTCCTTAAAAAATTATTATTTTTAAAATATAAAGAAATTGAAGGGGATGATAAAATGAACATAAAATTAATCAATAAATATAAAAAAACAAATATGACAAATGAAGAAAAGTATACAGGTGAAGCTAAAGGTGAAACAACACAAATCAACTATTTTCTATACAATAAAACATCTGGAAAATGGGGGGATTATTTAAAAGAAGAAAATTCGATAATTCCAAATGATGAAGATATTTTATGGATAAATGTTACTGGACTATATGAAACAAATAAAATAAAAAAATTATGTGAAAAATTCGAAATAGACCAATTAACAATAGAAGACATATACCATACAAATCAAAGAAACAAAATAGAAATCCATGATAACTATTCATTCATAGTATTAAAATTGATAAATAAAAAAGAAGAAATATATACTTATGAACAATTCAGTATAATATATAAAGACAATCTCATAATAACTTTCAATGAAACTGAAAATAAAAATCATGAAACCATAAAAAATCAAATTGAGGAAAACAAGAAAAAAATAAAAGAAAAAAAATCAGATTACTTAATGTATGCAATATTAGATAAAATAATAGATGACTACTTTATAATAAATAATGAATTAACAGAAAAATTGGAAAAAATAGATGAATCTGTGAATATGGATCCAGACCAGCAAGATTTAATAAAAATAAAATCCACAAAACAAGAAGTAATATACTTCAAAAAAAATATAATGACCTTAAAAGAAACTTTAATGTTTAATAAAGATGATTTCTTTAAAAGATTAAACAAAGAAAATAAAGAATACTATAGAGACTTATTCGATCATGTATATCAATTATATGAAAGTGCAGATATATTAAATGAAACATTGACAAACTTAACTGAAATATACTTCTCAGCTATAAGTTATAAAATGAATGAAATAATGAAAGTATTAACTATAATATCAACGATATTCATACCTCTTTCATTCTTAGCAGGACTTTATGGAATGAACTTCAAAAATATGCCTGAATTAGACTGGAATTTTGGGTATCCATTATTAATAATAATAATGCTATTAATAGTATTAATAATGTTATTAATATTCAAAAAAAAGAAATGGTTTTAAAAAATCCCAGATTTTAAATCTGGGATTTTTATTAAATCAAACATCTTCCTCTATAACATCTTTATTATATAAATCTAAATCAAGTTGTTTGAGAACTCTTGAAGAAAGAATACCACTCAACATAGATCCACTAACATTCAAAGCCGTTCTTCCCATATCTATTAAAGGCTCTATAGATATCAAAAGTCCTACAAGTGCAACTGGCAAATCCATAGCTGATAAAACAATCAAAGCCGCAAAAGTTGCTCCACCACCAACACCGGCAACCCCAAAAGAACTAATAACAATAATTACTATCAAAGGGATCAAAAAACTTGGATTTAATGGATTAATACCTTGTGTAGGTGCTATCATAACGGCTAACATTGCGGGATAAATCGCAGCACATCCATTTTGTCCTATAGATGCCCCAAAAGAAGCGGATAAATTAGCTATTGCCTCTGAAACACCAAGTTTTTTAGTCTGAGCTTCTATATTCAATGGAATAGTTCCTGCACTCGTTCTTGAAGTAAAAGCAAAAGTTAATACTGGCAAAGATTTTTTTAAATAATGTTTTGGATTCAATCCAAAAATCATCAAAAATATCAGATGAATTATAAACATTATTATAATTGCTACATAAGAAGCTAAAACAAATTTACCAAGTCTTACAATACTCTGATAATCACTTAATGCAGTAACTTTAGTCATGAGAGCTAAAACTCCAAAAGGAGTCAATCTCAATATAATAGTAACCATTCTCATAACAACATCATGTAAAACATTAAATCCAACTCTGAACTTCTCAGCAATATCAGGTTTCTTTCTTTTAAGGCCTAAAACTGAAATCCCAACAAAAGCAGAAAAAATCACAACAGCTATCGTTGAAGAACTTCTCGCACCAGTCATATCCAAAAACGGATTATCTGGAATGAGTTCTGTAAGTCTTTGAGTCAGAGGAACTTTGTTCAGATTTTCAAGTCCACTCTGTAAAACTTCTCCTCTTGCAAGCTCTGCTTGCCCAGCTTGCAACCCTTCAGCCGATAAACCAAAAGAAACGGCAGTAAAAACTCCGACTACAGCTGCTATACCTGCTGTTAAAACCAAAAATCCTATAACATAACCACCAAATTTTCCCAATGATTTACCATCTTCAAGATTTATTATTGCAGTAGTTATTGAAACCATTATAAGAGGCATAACTATCATCTTTAACAATCTAACATATCCATTTCCAACTATATTAAACCAGTTAACTGACTGTTTTAAAACTTCCGAATCACTTCCATAAATAAACTGCAAAACAGCCCCAAAAACAATTCCCAAACCAAGGGCTAAAAAAACTCTTTTGCTAAAAGACACATGCTTTTTTTGCATTTTATAAATTATAAAAATGAAAAAAGCCATTATAAGTATATTCAAAATAATCAATGATGTGTTCATAAAATCTCCTCCCTTAATAAAATATTATTTCTATATACTACTAATTTTATCATATTTAAACATTTAAAAAAAGTTAAAATATATTTAAATTACTATAAAAAATTAAAAGCTTTTAATTAGATAAATAAAGATTTCGACAATTAAAAGTATTTAAATACATTATAGGTTGTAATGAAACAGAAATATAGATTTTTCATGTAACTTGTTTCATGGAATTATATAATTAAGGGTAAAAAAATAAATTCTGAAAGGTAAATAATGCGAAATAACTATGAAAAAGTTCTTTTTTATTCTATTTTGTTTTATAATGATATTTTCATTATCTTTTTCAGAAAATATCAGATATGGTGGAACAGTGAAAATAATAAATTCATAATGTATAATGGCGATATATTAGAAATTGGTAATTCTTCTGATATAATTAATGATCCTTTTCATCCTTATACTAAATTATTGAAATCGGCCGCTCCTAAACCAGAATCAGGTCTTAAACCTGAAAGAATCGATACTAAAGGTGAAATCCCAG
>NZ_JASUSU010000011.1:0-75350 GCF_030445905.1 Oceanotoga sp.
GCCCCCAACCAGATTTGAACTGGTGTCTTTGGCGTGAAAGGCCAATGTCCTAGGCCGCTAGACGATGGGGGCTTTTGTTGTTTTTGTTTCGCCAACCGAGATATATAATATCATAGATAATCTATCTTGTCAAGGTTTTAATGTGAACAGAATATTAAAAAATTATAATTTTTCTTTTAGTATAATATTTCTCGCTAAAATTTCATCTTTTTTCATTTGTAAAATTAAATCTTTTTCGCTGTTAAACTTTATTTCAGATCTTAGAAATTTTAAAATTTTTATTTCAATTATTTGATCATATAGATTATTATCAAAATCCATATAGAATGTTTCTACTTTAGGTTCTTTCTTTTTTTCATAATATGTAGGTCTTATACCAACTGATGTTAAACCATATACAATTTTTTCATTTAATAAAGATTTTGATATATAAACACCATATGCAGGAAAAAGTATATCTTCTTTATATCTTATATCCATATTGGCTGTTGGAAATCCCAATCTATCCCTACCAACATGTCTATCTTCATAAATAGGTCCTTCAAGTGTCCAATGCCTATTCAACATAAAGTTAGCTTTTTCTATTAGACCTTTTTTTAAAGATTTTCTTATCAAAGTTGAACTTATTCTTTTTCCATTATTTTTTAAATCATGAAGAACTTTTATTTTCAAACCTTTTTTAACCCCTTCGGTTAAGAGGTAACTTACATCTCCAAGAGCTCCTCTACCAAATCTAAAGTCTTCACCACATACGATTTTTTTTACACCTAAATTTATTAAATCATTTAAATATTCTTCATGGGTTATTTTCCAGACATCTTCCATATCAACAATTTTTACTTTGAATCCCATTTTTTCCATTAAGGATTTTCTTTTCCAACTTGGTAATATTAAACCATCAAATCCATTCACATATTGACCTATTGGATACCTCAACATTATAGCCAAAGGAATTAGATTATCTTTTTTTGCTTCTTCGAGAGTATTGTTTAGAATATAATTATGGCCTTTATGAACTCCGTCAAACGTACCAACAGTTAAAACGTACAAAATTAGTCACCTCAATATTTTATAAATTTTTGCTATTCTATCATTTCTTTCATTATTTTTAATAAGGGTTTTAATAAACGAAGAATTCTTTTCTGCCTTAGCTATTCCAAAAAAATTATTATTTTCATCTATTAATTTAACGAAATCATCTTTTTTAAATTTTTCATAGTTTTCTACAAATTCTTTATAGATTTGTATTCCGTTCTTTATTTTATCTGAATTATTTACCTTTAAAATAGGAATATTTAAAACCTCATTTATAGAAATTATTTTTTCATAAGAAATATCATTTATATCAATAGTATTTAATATATTCATATTTCCAGCTTGAGTTCTTTTCAATTCAATAGTAACAGCACCAGGGCCTATTATATAACCAATTTCCATTATTAAAGATCTTATATAAGTTCCAGCAGAAACAGTAACTTCAAATTCAAATTCTTTACCTTCTTGTGAAAAATTTTCTATAGAAAAAATTTCAATTTCATGAGGTGGAAGGTTTATAATTTCACCTTTTCTCGCATATTCATATAAACGTTTACCTTTATATTTCTTTGCACAATAAGAAGGCGGTGTTTGCATTCTTTTTCCCAATAAAGACATTATTGTAGGTTCAATTTTTTTGATATCTTCGTTTGTAACTTCATTTTGTTCTACTACTTTGCCATCTTTATCAAAAGTATCCGTTATTTCACCAAGTTTTCCACGCACAAAATATTTTTTAATATCTTTATTAAGAAATTCTATAAATTTAGTTCCCTTATTTATACCAAGAATAAGAACACCGGTAGCAAAAGGATCCAATGTACCGGTGTGGCCTATTTTTTTCGTATTAAGTTTTTTTCTTGCAATACTTACTACATCGTGTGAAGTCATATTTTCAGGCTTATTTACTATTAAAAATCCATTATTCATCATTTTCATCCTTAATTTCTATATTATTTAGTAGGTTATTTATTCTTATACTTGCTTCTATTCCTTCATCTTTATGTATTCTTAATTCTGGTGCTTTATACATTCTTATATTTTTAGCTATTAAAGTTCTTAAATATCCTTTAGATTCATTTAAACCATCTAATATTTTTTCAATATTTCCATTTAAAGTTGAAACAAATATATCGGCATAAGATTTATCTTTTGCTAATTTTACTTTATTAATTGTAAATAGTTGGCCTCTCAATTTATCATTTCTTAAACTCGAAATATTTGAGTTTAAAAGTTTCATTATTTGTGATTCAAGCATTTGTATTTTAAATCCTGCCATTTTATTCACCATCCATATCTACGATAATATCTTTTAAATTCATAAAATCATTAGATTTATTTATTTTTTCCTCAAGTTCTTTGAAATAATTCAAATATAATTTTGGAGTCAAACCTATGTTATTCCAAGTTTTATCATCAGGAATTTCTATTCCAAAATTTCCAGAATAACCATACATTATAGTATTAACAGATAAATTTGCAATGGATACAATTCCTATCATCATTTTAGAATCACTATCTTTTGCTTCAGAAGGAGTGTCATGATAAGCTGCTGTATTTATTATTAATTCAGACAATCCCCAATTCTCAAATAGCATTTTTCCAACTATTTGATGAGAATATGTATTCAATAAATCTTCAGCTTGATGAAATTTTATTTTTTTATGTCTAGCTACTTTTAATATTATTTCAAAAATATCTGGCATAACATAAGCCATAACAATTTTTCCCATATCATGCAACATTCCAGATAAGAAAGCTTCTTCTTTGTCTGGATAATTTAGATATTTACATAAAAGTTCGGAGGCCATTGCAGTACTCATCAAATGTTTCCAAAATTTTTCAGTATTAAAAAATTCATATTCTTTTTTAAAATAGCTATTAGCAGTAAAAACTCCTAAAGCAAGATTTCTAACAGTTTTAAAACCAAGTATGTTTATAGCCTGAGAAAGCTTTGTTATTTTTCTTGGTAATGCATAATAAGCTGAATTTGATAATTTTAAAATTTTTGCTGATAGAGTAGGAGATTGTAAAACAGCCATATTTAAATCTTTTGTACTCGATTCAGGGTCTGAAGCAACATTTATGATTCTCTGAACTATGAAGTCAGGAGTTGGTAGATCATTTATTTTTTTTGAAAGTTTATTTATAGAAGTTTCCAATTAAATCACACCTTTTGGTAAAGTAATTATAAATTTAGAACCTTTTTCAAATTCACTCTCGAGGAGTATTTTCCCATTATGAAGCTCTACCAGTTCTTTCACAATGGATAATCCTATTCCAGTGCCCTGTATTTCATAGTTCAGTGAAGAATCTGCTCTAAAGAATTTCTCGAAAATTTTCTCTTGATATTCTTCTTTTATTCCAATACCATTATCTTCTATATAAATAATTATATTTTCTTCATTTTGTTCATAATTTATTTGAACATATTTATCTTCTTTTTTAGAATCAGAATATTTTATAGCATTCTGTATCAAATTTACCAAAATTTGTTTAATTCTTGTCCTATCAAGATTTAATATTATGTTTTCATTTGATTTCAAAATGATTTTCACATCATTAGTTTTTGAAAATTCTTCTAAAGAAGATATTACTTCATTTATTAATTCTGTAAATTCAAAAGATTCTCTTCTTAAAGTTAAAGATTTTAATTCGAGTTTAGAAAAATCTAATAGATCATTTAAAAGCTTATCTAAATGATTGGATTCTTTAAAAATAGTATTTAAAAATTCAGATAAAGTATCTTTATCTAAAATATCTAAAGAATTTATAAGAGTTTCAGAATAAGCTTTAATAGCACTCAAAGGTGTTCTTAATTCATGTGACATCATAGATAAAAATTCCATCTTCATTTTATCTATTTTTTTGAGTTTCTCTAATTCTTTTGTACCAGAAACATCTCTTACAACTATCAAAACATAAGAATTTTCTTTTATTTCAATGTTTATAATATCTATAGAATAAAAATTATTTTTTATATCAAATTCAAAATTATTATTTAATTTATTATTGAAAGCTAATTCTGTATACTCTTCTATTTTATCCATTAAAGCACTATTTTCTTTTATTTTTGAAAAATTGTTATTTTCGAATTTTATTATTTTATTTTTATCATAGACAACTATAGATTCTGTAGTAGAATTTAAAACACTATTTAAAAAGTTTTTGTTTTCTTCTATTATTAAGTTTTTGGCAACTATTTTTTCATAGAGCTTTAGATTTTCAAAAAGGTTTCCCAACAAAAAAGATACTAATTTTATTGTAGTCATAAATTGATTAGAAAAATTTTCTTCTTCAGTATATCCAACATAGATAAAATTAATTTTGTTAGTACTAACTATAGGAATCAAAATATAAGATCCAACATCATCCGGAAAAATTGAAACGTCAGACTTGTTATGTGCCCACATTACAATATCTTCTAGATCTTTTTTAAAAGGTTTTCCAAATATTTCTATTATACTCTCATTTTCTAATTCAAAAAAATATTCTTCTTCAATTTCAAGAGATCTTTTTAAAATTATAGATATTACATCATAAGCTTCTTTAACTGAATTTATTTTCGAAATTTCCATTATTACAGTTGAAATCTGAGTTAAAAAAGATAAATTAGTTTTTAGTTTTTCAGCCATTGAAACACCATCCCAAAATAATTGTCTTAATAAATTATACATTATTAAAATTAATTTTTCAAAAAAAATAATCAATAACTCTATAAAACTTAAAAAAATAATGTTAAAATGAAAATATACACAAAAGGAGATGATATATATGGAAGATCCGTTAAGTAGTTATTCTAATAAACCACCATAAAGGAGGAATATATGTGAAAATAGAAATGACAGTAGATATAAAAAAATTAATAGATTTAAAACAATTCAAAGTTCTTAAAGAATTAATTTCTGAACAATCTGTTCCTTATATAGTTGAAATTTTAGAGGAACTTGAAGCAGAAGAAAAGATAGTAGTATTCAGACTTCTTCCAAAAGATATAGCTGCAGTTGTTTTTACTGAACTCGAAATAGATGATCAGAAAAAATTATTAGCTTTGTTTAAAGAAGAGAAATTGAAAGAAATAATAATTAATATGGAACCAGATGATAGAGTTGAGATATTTGAAGAATTACCAGCAAATGTTGTTAAAAATCTTTTAAATTATCTCTCACCTCAAGAAAGAGATCAAACTTTAATCTTATTAAATTATCCTCAAGATTCTGCTGGGAGAATAATGACACCAGATTTTTTTGATTTAAAAGAAGATCTTACTGTTTCGGAAGCTTTAAAAAATATAAGGACTTATGGAAACGAAAAAGAAACTATATATACATTATTTATTATAAATCATAATAGAAAACTCGAAGGAGTTATAGAATTAAAAGATTTGATATTTGCAGATGATGATAAATTGATAAAAGATATAATGAATAAAGAATTTGTATATGTTAAAGCTTATGAAAATGAAGAAGAAGTTGCAAAAATAATGAAAGATTATGATTTATTAGCTTTACCTGTAACAGATTCTGAAAAAAGACTTATTGGTATTATAACTATTGATGATATAGTAGATATAATAGAAGATTCAGTAACCGAAGATATACAAAAAATGGCTGGTATGGGTGTTACTGATACATCATATCTTCACACCTCAACTTGGAAACTTATAAAAAGTAGAGTTATATGGCTTATAATGTTACTTTTACTTGAGAGTACAGCAGCTTTTATAATAGATGGTTATTCTCATGTTTTACAAAAAGTTACTATATTGGCAGCATTTATTCCAACAATAAATGCAATGGGAGGGAATGCTGGAAGTCAAATGTCTGCAATAATAATACGTTCAATTGCGCTTGGCGAACTTGAATTTAAAGATATGAAAAGAGTATTTTTTAAAGAACTTCTAATTGGAAGTATTATGGGTGTGATTTTATCAATAGTTATGGGATTCAGAGCTTTTGTAAATACTCAAAATCCTATGATAATACTTAGTTTATCTATATCTCTTATAATTGTTGTAATAGTTTCCAATTTACTTGGAGCAATTTTACCTTTTATAGCAAAAAAATTAAAATTAGATCCCGCATTAATATCTGGTCCTTTAATTTCAACATTAATGGATGTTATAAGTATGACAGTTTATTTTTCTGTAGCATTATCTTTATTAAAAGATTTTATTTAGAACAAGGGCTTCTTATGCCCTTGTTAGAGAAAATGTGAAAAAATTCATTAAGTGTTTACTTTAAAAAATATAATTAATTAATATATTAGTTATATAATACAAATGCAACCTTAATAAAGGGGGAGTCAATATGATTGATTTTTATGTTTGTATGGGTAGTGCTTGTTATTTGAAAGGATCTAATGAAATTGTTGAAATAATTAATAGACAAATCGAAAAACATGATTTAAAAGCCAAAGTGCATTTAAAAGGTTCTTTTTGTTTAGGTCCTTGCAATCAAGGAGTTGTTATTAAAGTTGGGGATAAATTTTTTAAAAAAATGAGTCCAGAGAATACGATTGAAAAATTCGAGAATGAAATAATTCCATATATAGAAATATTGATGAATGGAGGAGAATGAATTGAATGTAACAAAAAATGTTTGGGAACTTATAATGGACTATGATCCAAATGGACTTTTAGCTATAGATGAAAATTATGATATAAAACTTGTTAATCCTGCATTTGTAAAAATGTTTTTTCTTGAAGGACAAGATGTTATAGGTAGATCTGTTTTTGATTTTTTTGATGATTATCAAGATTTTTATGAAGTTAATAATGGGAAAAAAAATTTAGTTAGAAGAATAAAAGAATATCCAAATTACGGTATTACTGTTTCTGAAGTAACTTTTAAAATAGAAGATGAAAAAATGGTTGTTAAAATTTTTCATGATATAACAGATCAAGAAAGAAAGGAAAAAGAATTGAGAACTTTAAAATTACAGATAATGGATGAAGTTCAAAAAATCGTTGATAAACAGATGAAAACAGGTCAAGAAATTGCTTCTATTCTTGGAGAAACAACAGCAGAGACTAAAGCCTCTCTTGTAAAATTGTTGACTATTTTGAAAAAAGAAAGTTAAATATGAGAGGTAGGTGTATTTAAATGATATCGGCGGTTATATACAAAAAAAATCTTAATAAATTTGGTGAAGAGGTATGTGGAGATAATTTTCAATTGGGAAAAACTGAAGATTCTAAAATAGCAGTTATGTCTGATGGACTTGGAAGTGGTATAAAAGCAAGTATATTATCTATTTTAACAACTGAAATAATAAGTACTATGTTTAAAAAAGGTGTAGATGTTGAAGAAGTTGTTCATACTATAGCAAACACTTTACCAGTATGTAAAGTAAGAGGAATAGCTTATTCTACATTTACAATTGTTCAAATTTTTAGGAATGGAATGGTCAAATTAGTAAATTATGATAATCCAAAACCAATAATATTAAAAAAAGGTCAACTTTATTGGCCAACTTATCAGGAAAAAATAATTAATGATAAAAAAATTAAAATATCTACATTTACTCTTGATCCAGAAGATTTTATATTTGTTATGTCTGATGGTGTTGTTCATGCAGGTCTTGGAAATTTAATGGATTTTGGTTGGGGAATAGAAAATATAGCTGGATATTTAAAAAGGATGTATAGAAGAACAAGAGATATAAAATACATGGTTGATAATTTAATAGCTGTTACAGAGAGTTATTATGGTTTTGAAGCGGGAGATGATGCAACACTTGTTGGTCTTAAGATTACAGAAAAACCAAGAGCAATAATATTTACAGGACCACCATTAGATCCGAAAAAAGATAGTTATTATGTTGAGAAATTTACTAAATTTGATGGTAAAAAAATAATATCTGGTGGAACTACAAGTAATATAGTATCAAGAATAACTGGAAATGAAATGGAAATAGATCTTACAAGTACTTCCAGCAAAGAACTTCCTCCTTATGGGCATATGGAAAATGTTGATTTAGTAACTGAAGGAGTTTTAACATTAAAAGCTTTAAATAAATTGCTTTCAGAATGTAAAAATAATATGTATGAAATAGATTTTGATAAAAAAAATATAAATGCGGCAGATAATATGTTTTTAATACTTAGAGACTGTGACGAAATAAAAATAATGGTTGGAAGAAAAGTCAATGCATTTTATCATAATCCAGCTTTACCTTTTGATATGTCCATAAGATCTAATTTAGTTAGGGATATAGTTAAAAATTTACAGAGAGTGGGTAAAGATGTTGAAATAGAATATTGTTGAGGAGGAAAAAGTATGGTGATAAGTATATGTGTTGGAACAACATGTCATTTATTGGGATCATCATCTTTAGTTGAAGCTATAAATGAGCTTCCAGAAAAGTATTTAAATAATGTTAGTATAAAGTATTCTACATGTTTTGATGTTTGTCATGGGCAAATGAAACCACCTATAGCTAAGATAGATGACAAACTTTATGATGATTTATCTCCGGATAAAATCAAAAAAATTATTATTGCCATGGTTGGTGATAATTAGAATGAGATCTTTTATATTTAATGAAGTTATGAAATTGAGAAGACAAACCCTTATAAAAATGGCAGAAATGTATGAAAATAATCAATTAGAAGATGAAATCGATAAATTACCAAAAATAATGCTTCCTGGCCCTGAAGGTAAGTATAGAGGTTCTGTGTATCATGAAAGAGAAGTTTTAAAAAATAGGATAAAAAATTATTTAGGATTGGATTATGATAAAACAAAAGATAAAGAACTTTATGAATTAACTCCTTTTTTAGATGAAATATTATCTGGAAAAAGTGATTTAAAATCAGAAAAATTTGTTCAAGTTATAAAAGAAGCATGTGATTCTTGCCCTTCTGGAAGATATTATGTAACTGATTTATGTAGGAATTGTGTGGCACACTCATGCATGAATGCATGTCCTAAAAATGCTATATCTTTTGAAAATGGAAGAGCTGTTATAGATACTGAAAAGTGTATAGGTTGTGGACTATGTTCTAAATCATGTTCTTATTTTGCAATAGTAAAATTAGAAAGACCTTGTGAAAGAGCTTGTTCAGTAAATGCTGTAATAAAAGATGAAGATAATTCCGCAAAAATAAATGAAGAAAAATGTGTTAATTGTGGGAATTGTTATATTTCTTGTCCTTTTGGAGCTGTAGAAACTCCATCTTATCTCATGAACGTTCTTTACAGTTTAAAAAATTTTAAAAATAATATAGCTATTTTTGCGCCTGCCATTGTTTCGCAGTTTGGTCCAAAAGTAAGCATAGGTCAAATAAAAGATGCATTAAAAAAAGCAGGTTTTGATAATGCATATGAAGTTGCTATAGGTGCTGATATTGTAGCTCAAGAAGAAGCAGAACTGTTAGATAATACTGAAGAATTAGTAACAACATCTTGTTGTCCTGCATTTGTTGAATATATAAAAAAACATCAACATAAATATATAAAAAATATTTCACCTGCACCATCACCTATGATTGCTTTGGCAAAAAAAGTTAAAGAAGAAAATAAAGATTCAAATATTATATTTATAGGACCATGTATAGCAAAAAAATCAGAAGCTTACAACAGTAATTATATTGATTATGTCATCACATTTGAAGAATTAGGTGCTTTATTAATAGCTAAAAATATTGAACCAACAGACTTTGAAAATGAAGACATAGAAGGTAGTTATGATGCTTGGAACTTTGCTGCTTCTGGTGGAGTTACAAAAGCTGTAGAGAATAGGATGAAAAAAGAAAATATAACAACTTTAAAAATGAATGGGCTTGAAGAAGGAAAACAAATTTTTAAAGATTTAGAAAAAGAAAACATAAATCTTCTTGAAGGAATGGCTTGCTTTGGAGGATGTATATCAGGACCAGGTGTCTTAATAAATCCAAGAGTTGCAAATAATGGATTAAAAAAAATCAAAACTTTAGATAAAATATAAAAAAAGGGTAGAATAATTAATTATTCTACCCTTTAATATTATTTTTTATATAAACAGATGACTTTTTTATCTACTTTTAAAATATCATCACTTACTTTATTAAAAGTTATAAGATCTCCAGAGAAAAAAACTAAAGAATTTTTACCGAGTATTAAACTACCATTACCATTTTGTATGAAATAACTTCCAACCATACTTGAATCTATTAAATATTCACCAGGTTCTAATTCTCCTGATTTCCATTCAGCCACTTTTAAACTTCTTAATCTTTCTTCTTTTGGAAAGTTAACCAATTCAAAATATTCTCCAGATATAACATTTTCTTTTTGATCTTTTGTAAACATTTCTACGGGGTTTTCGATTACTTCCTTCATACCCCCAAGTGTCTCACTCAATAATTCATAATATTTTTCGATTTCTTCTTTAGAAAAATTATTATTTAAAAATATATCTAATTCATCGAAATCTGCATCAGGTTTTTTTTCAAAAAAATCTTCAACAGCTTTAACAACATTTTCCATTATATGCCTCCAATTATAATTGCATTCTCATTATTTCTTTATAAGAATCTATTATTTTTGTCGTTACTTCTGTAGTCAATCTCAAAGATAGAGAAGCCTTTTCAGCAGCTATAATGACTTGATGTACATCATTAATTTTTCCAGTTGCATAATCATTTGTAGCTTTATCAGAAATATTTTGTAAACTGTTTACATCATTTATAGCATCATTAAGCATTTTTGAAAAGTTTAAATTTTTATTATTTTTATTTAAATCAGTATTTTTAACACTTTCTAAACCGATTTTATTTATTCTGTTTATCAAATCGATTCACCTCCCATATTATTTTCCAATATTTAAGGCCGAATTATACATTGTTTTAGCTGTACTTACAGCAGTTGCATTGAATTCATAAGCCCTTTGTGCAGATATCATATCTATCATTTCACGCAATGCATTTACATTTGGATATCTAACATAGCCATTTTCATCTGCATCAGGATTATCAGGTTCATATTCAAGACGAAATGGAGCTTGATCTTCATTTATTGAGCTTACTTTAACTCCACCAAAACTTTCTGAATTACTCATAGAACCATTTAAAACTTCTTCAAAAGAAACAGATTTTCGTCTATAAGGTCCTCCATTATCAGTTCTTGTTGTGTTTGCATTGGATAGATTTTGAGAAATAATATTTAATCTAAATCTTTCTGCAGACATTCCACTTCCAGAAATATTCATGCTTTTAAACAAGCCATCCATCATCTACCACTCCTAACAGCAGTATTATATCTTTGAATAGAATAAGTCATCAATCTTGATAACCCAGTGTATTTCATAGAATTTTGAATCATCAATGAAAACTCTTTATCTTCATCAACATTATTACCGTCATTTTCAAATGATTTTGAATCATCAACTTTAACAGAAGGGTTTACTTCATCTATATTCTTAAAATTTGTGATATGTTTTGAATTATTCGTATTTAACTTTAAATCTTGATCAGAATTATTATCAATAGATTTATTTAACTCTTCTTCAAAAGAAACATATTTTCTTTTATAATTTGGGGTATTTTTATTTGCAAGATTTTGTGATATCATTTTATGACGTAGAACAGATGCATCCATTGCTTTTGGTAAAATTTTAAAGGTATCATTAAACATTTTTATCCCTCCTGTTCTATTATTCTTTAAAAAATATAAATTTCCTAAATGGAGGTCATTATATGAAAAATATAATGCTAATTGGATATTATGGTTTTAAAAATTTTGGAGATGATCTTCTTTTAAAAAGCATTTTAAAAATATTTCAAGAAATAAATTTTTCTGGAAATATATATATTCCATCAGATAATGAACTACCAATCAATAAAACTTCTTATTCTTTTTCTATAAAAAATATAAATAGATTTGATATTTTAAGTCTTAGAAGTTATGTTCAAAAAATGGATATAGTTATATATGGTGGAGGAAATCTATTTCAAAGCGAAACCTCTTTAAAAAGTTTTTTATATTATTATTATATAGCGAAAACAGCTATGAAAAATAATATAAAAATACTTTTATTATCTCAAGGGTTAGGTCCCATAAAACATAAAATAGCTTCTAAAATGTTAAAAAAAGTTTTATCTTATAAAAACCTACAAGCTATATTTAGAGATAATACATCTTATAATTTTGCAAAAAATTATAATCATAATGTTTATCTTTCGGCAGATCTAGGTCTTTATTGTTTGATGGATGAACAAGAAAATTTTATCAAAAAAGATAAAAAAAACAAAATATCTATATGTTTAAAAAATAATTATAATGATATAGAAAGTTTAATAGATTTTCTTTCTATTTTCAATGATCATGAAATACAAACACTCATAATAAATTCAGATAAAGATTCATCAGTAAATTATTATATAGTAGATAAAATGAGAGAAAATAAAGTAAATATACCTTTTCCATTAAAAGATTTTAATAAAATAATAGAAGAGATATCTACATCTAATTTAATAATTTCTGATAGACTTCATGGAGCTATTGCAGGTATTTTTTTTGGAGTACCTACGTTTACATACGGAAATAATAAAAATCAAAGAGTTTTAAAAAATATTTCATCGGATTATAAATTTTTTTATAAAGAACTAATAGATATAAGTTCTTTATACACAGATTATATAACTAAAGGTTATGATTTTAAAACACTTGGAGAAAGATTTAATATTGATATATTAAATTCAGTAAAGATAACTAAAGAACTCATTCAAAACGCCTTATAATTTGCAAAGTTTCTCCATCTGTAGAAAGTACAAGAACTATATTTTCATCTGGAGAAAAAATATCTATTGGATATTCATCTATATCTAAAGTTTGAAAAATTTTAAAATCTTTTATAATATACAATTTATTATAAATATGAGAAATTGCATATATATAATCATTATTAGGAGAAATTTCAAAGTCTTTAAGTGGTACATCTTCAAGTATTTTGGTAGTTTTTCCATTTTTAGTATCATAAAAATAAATACCACCATATAAAGAATTTCCAATTATATAATTTTTATAAGTAGAAATTTTTTCTGTATATTTACCAAATTGAGCTACAAATTCTTGCCTTTTATAAGAATTTTTATAAAGTTTTCCATCAAAATAAGAAATTATATATTCATTATTGTTGTAATAAGTTATATCTTTAGGAAATTTTATATTGGCATAGTTGATTATATAAGTATTTTTTTCAGGAATATAAAATAAAATATTAGTTAAAAATTTATTATCTTCAAAATTATCAAACATTGGAACAAAAATTTGATTATTTAATATATTTATTGCTGGACTATCAACTATTAAATTTGAAGATTTTAATATGTCCAAATTAGAATTTAATATATATAGTTTATTTGGTGAGTTTGAAGTTATATAAAGCTTATCATTTAAAAACACTATGTTTACTGGTTTTGATTCTATTCTAATTTTTTTTATTAATTTGTTATTTTTTAATTTTAAAATTTCTCTTTTATAATTATCTATTAAATATATAAATTCACCATCATATGCAGCTGCCATTGGTATGGTTGCATCATTATATTGAGAAATTTCATTTGTATAAAAATCTATAACGGATAATTTACCATCATAATCAGAAATCAAAGCATAATTATCGTAAGAATTTATATGAAAAGCCCTTTTTCCAATATTAAATTTATTTATTTCAACAAAATAATCTTCAGAAAATATTAAAACAAAAATAAAAATGTATAGAATTAAAATATAAAATTTTTTTATGATTATCTCCTCCTCAATAAAAATAAATCAATAATTATTTTATCACAAAGAAGATAAAAAATGAATAATTTAATTATATAAAAATATTAACTTAAAAATGAGAAAGATTTTTCATAAATCTTTTTGCTAAAACAAAATATTTATAGTATAATAAATTGAAAAAGACTGAAAAGAGGTGTATTTTTTGTGGTTCTTGTTGCTATAGTTGGAGGGAGTGGTTCAGGTAAAACAAGTGTTTCAAAATGCATAGTAGAGCATTTTAAGAATAGAGCATCATTATTAAATATGGATGACTACTATAAAGATTTACCCCCAAAAATAAATCCTTCAGACTTTAATTTTGATGATCCAAAAGCATTTGATTTTGAATTGTTTTCGAAACACATGAAAGAATTGAAAAATGGTAAAGATATTCATGTTCCAGTATACAATATGGTTACTTTTAGAAGAGAAAATGGTATTTTTGATTTATTTAGGACAAATGACCTTGTAATAGTCGAAGGAATATTTGTTTTACATGATGATAACATAAAAGAACTCTTTGATTTTTCAGTTTATATAGATGCTCCTTCTGATGAAAGACTTATAAGAAGAATTGAAAGGGATACAATAGAGAGAGGTAGAACAGTTGAAAGTATTTTAAAACAATATAGAAAGTTCGTAGCTCCTTCATTTAAATCTTTTATAGAGCCACAAAAGTTTAAAGCAGATATTGTTTTGCCAGAAGGAGTTAGTAATTTTAGAGGTATGAATATAATAATAAATGCTATAGAAAGAATGTTAGAAACAACATCACAGGAGGGAGATCAATGAAAAAATTAATAGTAATTCTTCTCTTATTTACAAGCTTAATTTCGATAGGGTTTTCTCTTGATTTAGATGTTCTAAGAAACAATTATAATTCTTATATTTCTGAATATAAAAGTGGAAATGAAGAAGGAAATCTTAAAGATTTTTATATTCAACTTGAAAATCTTGGAATATATAAGTTTTATAGAAATATTATGATAGGTAGTGCTGAGTATATTGATAGACCAACTAATATTCAAACTTATCTGTCAAATATATATAATTCTATGGAATTTGATAACTATGAAGAAAAGATTGCATTTGCTGGATTCTTAGCTTATGTTCAAAGTGATTTTTCTGGTCAAAGACTTTCAAAAGAATCTGTTAGATCTCTTCCAGCATATTTTACTACTATTCAAGATTATAGGGGAGAAATACAAGATGAATCATTAACATATCTTGGAAATGTTATAGCTTATTCATTAGGTCTTGTTGAATCATCACCATATAAAAATATTAAAAAATTTGATATGAAAGCAAGTATAGATAATTATGATTTATATACATACTCAGGAGAAGCCCAAACTCTTTATGACTCTATGATAGAAAAAAATAAAATAGATTTAGAATCTAAAATAAAAGATATTTCGACTTCAGATTTAAATGGTGAAGAACTTGAATATGCAATAGATGACTTATCTTATGAATTTTTGCAATCACTTACAGAACAAGTTGATGATGAATTGACTGAAGTTATAAATATAATAATGCAAGATGGAAAAATAAGTTTAAATTTATATTATTTAAGATTTATAGTTTATGTAATAATTTTTATTTTATTTTATTTTTTCTATAAAAGATTTATACCTTATATTTCTCTAATAATATTTCTTTCTGAAAGTTTCTATATGTTGTTTATTTTTGATGCTTTAAAAGATACTATAAGTTCTTTTATATATGGTTCTTATTTTATTTTATTTATCGGTATTTTTGCTATTATCACACTTTTATCTGTATTCAAAAGAAGAGCAAATATATTCAAGAGAATTTCAAATAGTTTAATATTTATAGGATTATTATTATTGATATTAATACCTTCATATTATTCTGAAGATTTACTCATGAAAAATAATGTTTCGTTTGAAAATAGTGAGTTTCAAAAGCAACTTATGAGTGATATTCTATATTATGATCATGCGCCAGTTATGAAAAGTCTTGACTTTATAAGATCTGAACTTGGACAAGAATATTCAGAAATAAATCTAATATATAAAAATGAATTAAATGCAATGCTAAAAAAAGGAATAGACAAAAATATATATGAATATGTATATGCAGATGAAATTGATGGAATAGATATAAAAACTTTAAAAGAAGGATTAAAGTTTAACAATATAGAAAATTATCAAGAAATAGCAAAAGAATATTCAAGGGTTATAGAAAAAGCCATTAAAGTTTCAGAATTAAGGTCTGGAAGAGTTAATAATGAAATGAAAGTATTGAAAGACAATATAGCTGATGTAATAAGATACTCTGATGAAGATTTTATGGATTATTATGAAAAAGAGTTTTTTAAAATTACTTCAAATAATGAACTTTTACAGGCGATAGAAAAAGATACTCAAGAATATTTTGATGAGACACTTATAAGAAATAAAATACCTTTAAAAGCTTATAATACAAGTTGGGGAACTTCTATATTGATAATATTTTTACTTTCAATATTAATTTTTATAATCTTTGAACAAAGAATAATAAAAAATATTTCTTCAATCATGATGATTTTAGCCAGTATATTATCATTTATAAAACCTGATACATTAGAAGTAATATCACAGATTAAATTTCCAACTGTTCACACGTATGATTTTTCAGTTAATATTTTTTATGGTGCTATAATGTTAGTTATTTCGTTACTAATATACTTCAACCAAAGGGGAGGTAGTAAAGTATGAAAAAAATTCTTGTTTTATCGCTTGTTTTATTGCTTTTTGTAAGTGCTTTTTCATTAAAAGCAATAATGGTAACAGATACTGGAGGATTGGGAGACAAATCATTCAATGATGGTACATGGAATGGCCTTTTAAGGGCAGAAGACGAATTAAAAGTAGATATTGAATATATAATATCTAAAGAACAAACAGATTATATTACCAATTTAACAACAGCTGCAAAAAATGGTGATGTAATACTTGGTGTAGGTTTTTTAATGGCTGATGCTTTATTTAATGTTGCACCACAATTTCCAGACAAAAAATTTATAGGTATTGATATATCTCCATCAGAAGGACAAACAGTACCTAACAATCTTGCACTATATACTTTTAAAGAACAAGATGGAACTTTTCTTGCTGGATATATAGCTGCAGCTATGAATAAAACAGGTAAATTAGGTTATGTTGGTGGTATAAGAATTCCTCCAGTTATGAGACTTGAACTTGGATTTAGAGCAGGTATAAAAGCTTATAATCAACTTCATGGAACAAATATTGAATTAATATCAGGTTATGCTGGTGCTTTTGATGCTCCCGCTAAAGGTAAACAGATGGCTATGGCACAGTATGAACAAGGTGCAGATATTGTTTTCCATGCTGCTGGTGGAACAGGAAATGGTGTAATAGATGCTTCTAAAGAAAAAGGTAGTCAATTTTTAAATGTTAAAGCTGATGCTTCTTTAACAACAATAATAGATGAATATTTTAAAGCTGGAAGAGGATACTTCTCAATAGGTGTAGATTCAGATCAAGACTATTTAGCACCTGGTTATGTATTAGCTTCAGCAATGAAGAGAGTAGATAATGCAGCTTTTGAAGGAATAAAGTCTGCAAGATCTGCAAGAAGATTCCAATCTGGAGAAACAATATTGAGTTTAGCAGATGGTGGAGTTAGTTTATCACCTATGAAATATACAAAAGGTTTTGTACCTAATAAAGTTTTTGCAGAATTATCTTATCTTGAAAAATTAATAGCAGAAGGAACATTAGTTATTCCAGGAACAGATGAAGCATTTGGAACATTTGATGTATCAAGTGTACAATTTCCATTTTAATTAAAATAAAGGGCAGGAATCCCCTGCCCTATTAAAATATTAAATCAGTTAAATTTGTTTAATTGTTCTAATATTTTAATGAAAAATGAAAAACAGGAGGTGTTTTAATGTCTCAGCCTGAAGTTAATATAAAAGATTATGCCATTTATATGAAAGATATAACAAAACAATTTCCAAAAGTATTGGCTAATAATAAAGTCAATCTCAAGGTAAAAAAAGGTGAAATTCATGCTTTAATTGGAGAAAATGGGGCAGGAAAGTCTACACTAATGAATCAATTATATGGATTATATAAACCTACATCTGGAGAGATTTATATAATGGGAGAAAAGGTAGAAATAAATGGCCCAAAAGATGCTATTCTAAAGGGAGTAGGAATGGTTCATCAACATTTCATGCTTGTTGATAATCTTACCGTTGCAGAAAATGTTATTCTTGGTTCTGAGCCGAAAAAAGGAATTTCATTAAACTTAAAAAAGGCGAGAGAGGAAGTAAAAAAACTATCTGATAGATATGGTCTTTATGTTGATGTGGATGCTAAGATTGAAGATATACCTGTTGGAATGCAACAAAGAGTTGAAATAATAAAAACCCTTTATAGAGGAGCAGAAATATTAATCTTAGATGAACCTACTGCTGTTTTAACTCCTCAAGAAATAGAAGATATTTTTGAAATTATGAATAAATTAAGAGATGATGGAAAGACTATAATATTTATCTCTCATAAACTTCATGAGGTTATGAAAATATCTGATAATATAACTGTTATGAGACTTGGAGAGGTTACCGGGCATGTAAATGTAAAAGATACAAATGAAAAACAACTCGCAAATATGATGGTAGGAAGAGAAGTTGTTTTGAGAGTTGACAAACCGGAAAAAACACCTGGTGAAAAACTTGTAAAAATAGAAAATTTATGGGTAAAAGATAATAGACATTTAGATACTGTTAGAGGAATAAACTTTGAAATAAAAAAGGGTGAAATACTTGGAATTGCTGGTGTAGCTGGTAATGGACAAAGTGAACTTGTTGAAGCTTTGACTGGATTAAGGAAAATAGAAAAAGGAAATTATTATTTCAAAGAAAAAGAAATTTCAAAATATAATGTTAGAGAATTAAGAGAAGAAAATATTACACATATACCAGAAGATAGATTTAAATATGCTATGATACAAGAATATCCAAATTATTATAATATGATATTGGGCAAACATTATCTTGAACCATTTGCATATAGAGGATTTTTACAACATGAAAATATATTAAAAAGAAGTGAAACACTTGTTAAAAATTTTGATGTAAGACCTGCAGATTCTACAATAGCAACTGGAAATTTATCAGGGGGAAATCAACAAAAAGTAGTAATTTCGAGAGAAGTTTCTGCTGGACCTGAATTTATTATAATTGCTCAACCTACAAGAGGTCTTGATGTTGGAGCAATTGAATATGTTCATAATGAAATAATAAATCTTAGACAGAAAGATGTAGCTGTTTTATTAGTTTCTATGGAACTTGAAGAAGTTTTATCCCTTTCTGATAGAATAATTGTTATGTATGAAGGACAAATAATGGGAGAAGTAAAACCAGAAGAAGTATCGATCGAAGAGATAGGTCTTATGATGACAGGTAACAAATTAAAGGATATAAAACTTTCAGAAGACACAAAAAGCCATCATGGAGGCGATAAATAATGCCTAAAGTTCAAAGTAAAAATAAATGGATGCCATTTTTAGTTCCATTTTTCTCAGTATTAGTTTCTCTTATAATAGCAGCTATAATAATTCTATTATTGGGGAAAAATCCTTTAACAGCTTATGCTGAAATGTTTAAAGGAGCTTTTGGAAGTAGACTATCATGGGCAGATAATATAACTAAAATGACCAGTTTACTATTAACAGGATTGGCGGTAGGATTTGGATTTAGAGCTGGAGTATTTAATATAGGAGCAGAAGGACAAATGGCTGTTGGAGGAATAATGGCTACTTTTGTAGGGATAAATATGGGAAATGTTCCAGCAGTTATAGCAATTCCTCTTACAATGATGGCAGGTATACTTGGTGGAGCTGTATGGGCTTCAATTGCAGGTATTTTAAAAGCAAAAACTGGAGCTCACGAAGTAATCTCCACTATAATGCTAAATTGGGTAGCTTATCATTTGAGTAATTATGTTGTTTCTGGTCCTTTAGCTGTTGGACAAGGTGTTCCGAAATCTCCTGAAATAGCTCAAAGTGCTCAATTACCACCTTTGTTAACTGTACAGGCTTCAAATGTTCCATCGGGGATACTTGTTGCAATAGTTGCAGCTTTTGTCGTATATATAGTTCTTCAGAAAACAACTGTTGGATATGAATTAAAAGCAGTTGGATATAATCCTTATGCTGCCGAGTATGGGGGAATTTCGATATCAAAGAATATAGTTTTAACTATGGCCATTTCTGGAGGACTTGCTGGATTGGCTGGAGCAATAGAAGTAATGTGTGTTTATCATAGAATATTTGGAGCATTTACTGGAAGTAGGGGATTTGATGGAATCACAATAGCTCTTATAGGTCAAAATAATCCTATAGGAATAATATTCTCCTCATTCTTAATATCATCTTTAAGATCTGGTTCTAATGCCATGCAAAGTGTTGGAATTCCAGATGATATAGTAACTATAATACAAGGTATAATAATATTTTTTGTAGCAGCAAATAGAATAATAAAAATGTGGATAATGAAATTTTCTAAACCTGTTAAAGGTGGTGAATTAGAATGAGTTGGATAGAGGCAATTTTTACGGCATTGATATCTCCTCTTTTTTATAAATTAACAATTTTATCTGCTCTACCTTTAATATTTGCATCAATAGGTGGAGTATTTACCGAAAAAACTGGAGTAACAAATATAGCTTTAGAAGGAATAATGAAATTGGGTGCTTTTACATCTACAGCTTTTACATTTTTGACCGGAAATGTTTGGATTGGATTGTTGATGGGTATAATATCTGGAGCAATCTTGGCATATCTTCATGCTTATGTTTCCATAGAATGGGGGGCAGATCAAATTGTTTCTGCTACTGCATTGATAATATTAGCTCAAGGTATTGTAGGTTTTTTAATGGTTCCAGTTTTTAATCAAGAAGGGCAAAGTGATTTTGTATCAAAGATTCCTTTAGTTAGAATACCAGCCATACAAAAAATTCCTTTTATAGGCGAAATATTTGGTGAAATAACAATTTTCTTTTATATTGCAATAGTAGTAATAATAGCATCATGGTATTTATTATATAAAACTCCTCTAGGTTTAAGGATGAGGGCGGTTGGAGAAAACCCAAAAGCTGCAGATACTCTTGGAGTTAATGTAAAAGGCATAAGATATTTTGGTGTTTTGATGTCTGGACTTTTAGCTGGATTAGGTGGAGTATATATTGTTTTAGGTGATCTTGGACAATTTCAAGAACATATGCCGGCTGGAAAAGGTTTTATTGCATTAGCAGCCATGATACTTGGAAATTGGAATCCGATAGGAGCAATGTGGGCTTCTTTATTATTTGGAGCTGCAGAAGCGATGAATATTCAACTTCAAACTCTGTTAGAATTACCATCAGAAGCTAAAGCTTTATTAAATTTATTACCATTCATACTAACTTTAATAGTGGTTGGAGGATTTGTTGGAAAAACAAGGGCTCCAGCAGCGAGTGGTAAATCATATGAAAAAGAATAAAAAGTCCGCTTTGCGGGCTTTTTTTTAGTAATATAATATGATAAAATTGTATTTGTTGTTAAAATTTGGAGGTTAAAATGTTATTTGATGAACAATTTTTTGAAAAAGGAAAATACTTAATAGGAATGGATGAAGCTGGTAGAGGTCCTTTAGCTGGACCAGTATTTACTGGTGCATTAATTTTAGAGTCCAAACAAGATCTTAGAGATCTTTCAAAAGTTGCTAAAGATTCAAAAAAATTAAATTTTAAACAAAGAGAAGAAAGATTTGAATATATAACTAAAAATTTTCAATGGTATAGTGATTATGCTACTTCAGAAGAAATAGATGATATAAATATTTTTAAAGCAACTCAATTATCTATGAATAGAAATTATAATAAAATAAATAAAAAAAATTCTTATTGCTTAATAGATGGAAAAAATTTTAATTTTAATTTTAATTTTGAATGTATAATAAAAGGGGATGATAAATCATTTTTAATAGGTGGAGCCTCAATAATAGCAAAAGTTTTGAGAGACAGATATATGATAAATTTGCATGAAAAATATCCAATGTATGAGTTTGATAGGCACAAAGGATATCCTACAAAAAAACATATTGAAAATATAAAAAAATATGGAATATTTTCAGAATATAGGTTAACCTTTAATCCTGTTAAATCGATGATTATAAAAAGAGAAATAATAAAAGATTTTAGTGATATATCTAAAATTAGACTTTTTAGGATAGGAGTTTTATAATGGATAAAGATATAATAAACAATCTTGAAGAACTTTTTGAAGTAATGATAAAATTGAGATCAAAAAATGGATGTGAATGGGACAGAAAACAAACAATAAAGAGTTTAAAACCATATATAATAGAAGAATCATATGAAGTTGCACAAGCAATTGAAAATGAAGATTATGAAGAGTTAAAAGATGAACTTGGAGATGTTTTATTACAAATAATTTTTCAATCGATTATAGCTGAAGAAGAGAAAAAATTTGATTTTTCAGATATTATCAAAAGTGTCACCGAAAAAATGATAAGAAGACATCCTCATGTATTTGAAAAAAAGGGTGAATATTCTTATGAAAATTGGGAAAATATAAAAGCTAAAGAAAAAAATCATAAAAAACAATCTTCATTGGGAGAATTAAAAAATAATCTTCCACCAATATTAAAATTGAGAAGAATAATAGATAATTCGAAAGAACTGGGAATAAATCCATATAAAGATGAAAATTTAAAAGAAATTATGATAAATAATATAAAAAAAGATAATTTTTCAGATTTTTTTGAAGTGCTTCTATTTTATTTGTCAGAAAATAAATTGCAAATAAATGAAATAATAAATGAATCTGCAAAAAATTATTATGAGAAATTTATAAATATAGAAAAAATGTTAAATCAAGAAATAATTAATAATGAAAAAAATTTTATAAAACTTTGGAAAGATAAATATGGGGAGGAAATAAAATGAAAAAATATTTAATCTTATTTTTACTTAGCATTTTTACATTAGGTATGGCATTTAACTATGGTTTTGAGGAATTAGAAGATGAAATATCTATGAAGATAAATGAAGAAAAAATAAGTTCAGATTATTTAGCTGCAAAAAGTGGAACTATATCTTTATTAACTAATTTAAGACAACAAAATGATTCATTTTACTATCTTTTAACTAATACTGCTACTGGAATAGAACTTTTAAATGAATATAATTTACAACAAGCAAAAAAAGTTGCAAATCAAATACTTTTTATACAGTTTGTTGAAAATAAAGAAATCAATTTAAATAGAGAAGAAACAAAAAAACTCATAGAAGAAGATTTGAACTCTGCAATTAAGGACTCTAATTTAAAAGAAGAAGATGCAAATTATTATTTTATGACAAAAGGATATATGAATAAACAAAATTATATAAATGGAATAACATATGATAGATTGTATCAAACATCTATTAATAAACTTTATAATCAAATATCTTCAAGTTATGAAATAAATGAAGAAGAAATGAAATCAGAATATGAAAATAATAAAGAGAATTATATGCAAAAATCAACATCAGATATTGAGATCAAAAGATTCGACAATATTGATCAAGCAAATAAAGCTTATGAAAATATAATAAATGGATTAAATAATTATGAAGATATAAATAAAGATCAAACTCAAGCAGTTACAATATCTCTTGAAGATGAAAACAATGAAATAGTTAAAATGGTTAAAAATAATGCCCCCGGATATATATCAAAACCTTTAAATTTAAATCAAAATGAAGAAAGATTTATTATAAAAATAATAAATAAAAAACCTCAAAAACAGTTGACTTTAGAAGAATCTAAAGAACAAATAATATTTAACTTAAGAGATAAAAAAACTAAAGAATATTTTGATAAAATCTTACCACAAGAAATAACAGAATTTGTCAATAATTCAGATATAATATTTAATTCTAAATTATTCTAAGGAGGTTAAAACATGGAAAAAATAACTAAAGAACGTGTTATACAAGCATTAAGTAATGTATATGATATGGAAATTGGATTTGATGTTGTTTCTCTAGGGTTAATTTATGATGTTGATATAGATGAAAATAATAATATACATGTTAATATGACATTAACGACACCGATGTGTCCTTTAGCAGGAATGATGGTTGAAGATGCAACTTCGAAAGTAAGAGAAATAGAAGAGGCAAAAGAAGTAAAAGTTGATTTAATATTTGATCCACCTTGGGATCCTTCAATGGCAAGTGAAGAAGTAAGAAGAATATTAGGAATTTAAAATGAATTTAAATGAATTAATAAATTATTTAAACGGGAAATATTATATTTCCCGTTTAGATATTATAAAAAAATTATCAATGATAGAAAAAAAAGATATTATAGAATATATGTTTTCAGATCCTTTTATATCAGAAAAAAATGTTGAAAAACTTGAAAAAAATATAAAAGGATACCCAATAGAATATTTGGTAAATGAAGTACAATTTTTAAATAATATTTTTTACATAGATGAAAGAGTGTTAATTCCAAGAGTTGAAACAGAAGATTTAGTATTAATAGCAAAGAAAATAATTGAAGAAAAAAATATAAAAAAAATATTAGATCTTGGAACAGGATCTGGAGTTATAGCTATAACATTAAAAAAATTTTTTCCCGATATAGAAATCATAGCTTCTGATATATCTTTCGAAGCTTTAGAAGTTTTTAAAAAAAATTGTAAGAAAAATAATGTTAATATAAAAAGTTATTTAGGATCTTATTTGGAACCATTTTTAAAAGAACATGAACAAATAGATTTGATAATTTCGAATCCACCTTATGTTGAAGAAGAATACAAAAATAAAAATGAAACATTGAAATATGAACCAGATATAGCACTTTTTGCGGGAAAAGATGGACAGAATTTTTATAGAAAATTAATAAACAAATATTATGATTTAATAAAAAATAAAACTCTGTTATTTGAAACAACAGAGTTTAATGTATTAAAAACATATGATTTGATAGATAAGCTCTCTGGAAAAACAGAGATAAAAAAAGACAGTTTTGGTATAGAAAGATTTATTTATCATTATAAAAATTCACATAAAGATTAACTTCACCAGTTCCTATACCCATTATTTTTGCAACAGACTCCGGAGAATTACCGGAGTTTATGAGTTGTAAAATCTTTTTAATCTTCAAATTTTCTTCTTCATTTTGGGAATATAAAATTTTCTTTTTACCCTCAACAGAAGCATTTGTTATTTTAATTGATTCTTGTTTTGATGATATTTTGTTATATTTGTTTATTAACAAATCCAATTTTTTTAGATTTTGTTCAAAAAGGATATCATAATTATTTATAATTTTTGTTAATTCATCTTCCATTTCAAATCTATAATTTTCTAATTTTTCATCTAATTTATTTTTACTTTTATATAAAAACATCAAAATCAATACCAATAAAAATATTAAGATTATTAATAAAAAAAGAATTATAAAATCCATGAAATACACTTCTTATTGATTAATTCTAAAAAGAATTATTGGGAAATCCATATTACCTGAATTACTATATAAAACAAAATTATTTGCAATTTTATTTGGTGCTGGATCTATCTTTTCAATGACCCAATTTTCTGGAAAATAAATATATACATTATCTTTTACATTAAATGGTTGACCTTTTAATGAGAATTCATAAAGATTATCTTCTTTCTTTTCTAATAATCCTTCTATTAAAACTGATTCATTTACCGACATTTCTGGGTTATTCTCTGTTACAGTAGATTGATAACTTATTGTCGTCATATTTTTTCCTATTTTTTCATTCAACTCTTTAAATTGATCATTATAAACTTTAAATTTTTCTTCATCTGGGGTATTAAAGTTTCTTACCATATTAGTATAAGATTTTTCATCATTTGCTTTGAATGTAACATCGGTATTTATTTCCACATTAAAATCTTCTCGTATTGTAAAATAAGTACTTGAATTGACAATATCAAAATCAGTTTTCATATTTTTCATCATGAAAAATTGAAAAAGGGTTAGGCCTCCGAAGAATATTATTGTTATTATTATAAAATTAAAGTTGCTCTTTCTGGGTGCTTTTTGATTCATTATATAAGAATCCTCCTTTTACAGTATCTTTAAAACAATTATACCATATACAAGTAATAATGTGATAAAATAAATTTGAAGATAATACTCTGAAATAGGATTAATAAGATTTTTAACGGGAGAATGATTAAAGTGATAATTGAAGAATTAAACATAGAAATAGATATTTATTCTGGTTCATTTTCAACATTGGTTGAACTTGTTAAAGATAAAAAAATACCATTAAATGAAATATCAGTATCAGAAATATCAGATCTATATTTGAATTTTATTCAAAAAAATAAAAATAAACTTTCTGAAATAGGTGAGTTTATGAAATTATCAGCATATTTAACTTATTTAAAATCTTTAAGTTTATTACCAGATAAAAATAATAAAAATAGATTAAGAAAACATACAGAACAATTATATTCAACTATAGATGATTATGAGCTTCTTGATTATACAAAAAAGATTTTAATGAAGGAATATGGTAAACCATCAGCGAAATATGTAAGGGTAAAGCCAAGAGATAAAATAGATCAAAAGGATGCAAAAATACAATTAGAAAATTTTGTTAATGATTATTTAAAAGTGCAAGAAAAACTCGAAATAATAAAAGAAGTTTATTCTGTTGAAGAAGCTATAAAAAGACTTGAAAAAGAAAATCAATTAAATATATATGATATATATAAAATATCAGATTTCAATAAATTAAAATTTATAGTTCTTTTTCTTGGTATACTAACCTTAATAAGAAATGATAGATTTTCTTATGAAGATGGAATATTTATAAATTTAAAATAGTAGGTGATCATATGAATATAAATTTTCAACTCATAGAAGCATATATATATTCAAAACCTAATGGATGTAATATAGAAGATATATCTAAAAGTACTGGAATAGAAATTGACGAAGTGAGAAAAATTATTTTTGACATACAAACTCATTATATGGATAATTCTCATGGAGTAGAATTAACAAAATTTTATGATAAATATAGATTTGAAATTAAACCTGAAATAAAAAAAATAATAACACCTAAACCCAAAAAAATGAATTTAACGGATACACAATTTGAAGTAATAACTGTATTATTTTTAAATGGACCATCAAGACTAATAGAAATTGAAAAGACCAGAGGAAAAAACAGTTATTCTCAAATAAAAAAATTGATGGAATATAAAATAGTAAAAAAGGTTAAAAGGAAAGAAAAAAAATCTTATCTATACCAATTAACCGATAAATTTTATGAATGGGTTCCACAAGAGACAATAAGAAAGTTGGAGGAGATTAAAGATGATAAGTTTACAAAAAGCAATACAAACACTGGGGATTAGTAGAAGAAAATCAGCTGATAAAATATTAAAAGATGGAATACTGGTAAACTCCAAAATAATTAAGGAACCTTGGTACGAATTAGAAGAAGAAGATACAATAAAATATGAAGGAAAAACATATAAAATATCTGAGCTATTAAAAAGAAAAGAAGAAAAGGTTTATTATTTAATAAACAAACCTTTAGATGTTATATGTGCAATGGAAGATCCTTTTGGTAGAAAAACTATAAGTGATTTAATAAAAAATAAAATAAAAGAAAAAGTTTTTCATGTTGGAAGACTGGATTTAAATTCATCTGGATTATTATTATTAACAAATGATGGAGATTTAGCCAATAAACTTTTACATCCAAAACATGAAATATCTAAGACTTATACAGTTATTATAAATGGTCATCCAACTAGAGAAGATTTAAAAAAAATAGAAAATGGAGTAGTTCTTGAAACTGGATATAAAACAAATCCAGCTAAAATAGAAAAAGTAAAAAAGCAAGGTTCTAATCATGAAGTAACTATCACAATAAATGAAGGCAAAAAAAGACAAGTGAGGCTTATGTTTAAAGTCATAGGTTTTAAAGTAAAAGAATTAAAGAGAATAAAATTTGGACCTTTTAGTATAAAAGAGGTTCCTAATCCTGGAAATATTAAAAAAATAGATCCAGAAATAATAAAAAATTTTATAAAATAAAAATATATTGAGGTGATAAAAATTTATGAGAAAATAAAAAAAATTATTTTAGAAGCAGGAGAAATATTAAAAAAATCGCAAAACGAAACATTCCAAATAAATACCAAAAAGGTTGATTATGATCTCGTCACAGAATATGATTTTAGAATACAAAAATTTTTAATAGAAAAATTTAAAATAATAATGCCTGAAGTTGAAGTTTTTGCGGAAGAAGCAAATTTTGACAAAAAACCTAATAGTAAAAAATATTGGGTTATAGATCCAATAGATGGAACTGTGAATTTTTCGAAAGGTATTCCAGAATACTGTATTTCAGTAGCATATGTAGAAGATGATGAGCCAATAATGGGATTTGTTTATGCACCAATGATGAATCTTTTCTATAATGCGAAAAAAAATGAAGGAGCTTATTTAAATGATAAAAAAATAGTTCCAAATTGGTCAAAAAATTTAAAAAATTCTATAATAACTCTTGGAAATAAAAGAGGAAAAACTCATGAATATATTAAACAGCTTGAAGAAGAGGTTATGAGAATAAGATTATTTGGAACAGCTGCTCTTCAAATTTGCTATGTTGCCAGTGGATATTGTGACGCATTCATTTCATTGCGATCTAATCCTTGGGATGTTGCAGCTTCACACTTAATACTTAAAGAAGCTGGTGGCATTGTAATAAACTATAAAAATGAAGATATGAATATCTTTTCTAAAAAAGGTTTATATACAAATGAAAATATAAGAAATGAATTATTAAACAAAACTGAGGAGATGATAAAATGAAAGCTTTAGTACTATGTGCTGGAAAAGGAACGAGATTGAGACCGCTTACTTTTACAAATGCAAAACCTCTGATTCCTATTGCAAATAAACCTACAATAATGTATTCATTAGAAAAAATAAAACAGTCAGGAATAACTGAAGTTGGAATAATAGTAAATCCAGATAATAAAGAAGATTTTATAAATGTTCTTGGTACTGGTGAAGAAATTGGTATGGAAATAAGCTATATAATTCAAGAAAACCCAAAAGGACTTGCACATGCTGTAAAAATATGTGAAGAATTTATTGGAGAAGATGATTTTTTAATGTATTTAGGAGATAATCTCATAAATACAGATTTAAATATATTTGTTGAGGAATTTAAAGAAAAAAATCATGATGCTTTTATACTTTTAACACCAGTAGAAGATCCTACCAGATTTGGAATAGCAGTTATGAAAGATTCAAAAGTTGTAAATGTTGTAGAAAAACCTAAAACACCACCATCAAATCTTGCAATAATAGGAGTATACATATTTAAACCATCAGTTTTTCAAGCAATAGATAATATAAAACCTTCATGGAGAGGAGAGCTTGAAATAACTGATGCGATACAATGGCTAATACAAAATGAAAAAAATGTTGGAGCACATGTGATATATGGTTGGTGGAAAGATACTGGAAAACCTGAAGATTTGATCGAAGCAAATAGAACTGTATTAGAAAACATAAGCAATAAAATAATAGATGGTAATGTATATGAAAATTCTGTTGTACAAGGAAATGTAATAATAGAAAAAGGGGCTAAAATAATAGATTCAATAGTTAGAGGTCCTGTCATAATAGGACAAAATGCTACAGTTAACAATGCTTATATAGGTCCATACACTTCAATTGGAAATAATGTTAATATAGAAGACTCAGAAGTAGAAAATTCTATAATACTTGATGGAGCTATAATATCTTCATTGGGTGTTAGAATGGATAGCTCTATAATAGGAGCAAATTCTCATATAGTATCAGTTAAGAAAAAACCAAAAACAGTTAAATTAGTTATAGGAGATTATGGAAAGATAGAATTACCTGAATGAAATTTAAAATAATAGACATATAATTAAATTGCATGGTTTCTGATTATAAAGAAACCATGCATAAATTTTAATTAATAAATATTTAAATATCTTTTCTAAAATAAAATTCTTTATTATAAAGTTTTGCTATAGAATAAAGATTATTTCTTAAAGTATCAATATTTTTACAATTATCAACTAAAGTTAAAACTCTTCCTCCTGAAGAAAAAGCTTTTTCTTCAGAAATTTTTGAAGAATAATAAATAAAATCACAATCATCTGATTTTTTTAAAATCTCTATATTTTTTTTATATTCTAAAGGATAACCAAATGCAGTTAAAACCAAACCTATTGAAATACCTTGTTTCCATTTTAAATGAGTATTTTCAACATTGTTATTATAAATATCATTAAAAATATCTACTAAATCTGAATCCAATAAATTTAATAAAGATTGTGTTTCAGGATCTCCAAATCTTACATTATATTCAAGAAGATAAGGAATATTATTTTCAAAAAGTATACCAAAAAACAAAATGCCTTTATACATCAAATTTTCAGCTTTAAGGCCATTGATAGTAGGTTTTATTATCAAATCTTCAACCTTGATTTTAAGATTCTCGTCTATATTTGGATGAGGTGTAATAGAGCCCATTCCACCCGTATTTAAACCTTTTTCACCTTCACCTATTTTTTTATGATCTTTTGAATAATTAAATAATTTATAGTTTTTTTCATCTAAAAGAACAAAAAATGAGGCTTCAAAACCACTTAAATATCTTTCAATTATTATCTTATTACCAGACTCACCAAAACATTTATTTTTCATTATATCCTCTAAAACCTTAACAGATTGTTTGTAATTATCACAAATAAATACACCTTTTCCTGCAGCAAGGCCATCTACTTTAATAACAATAGGAAAATTAATATTGTTTAAAAAATTAAAAGCATCTTCAAAATTATTAAATTCTTCATAATCTGCTGTAGAAATCTTATATTTTTTCATAAAGTTTTTTGAAAAAATTTTAGAACCTTCTAAAATAGAAGATTTTTTGTTTGGACCGATAATTTTAAGATTATTTTTTTCAAATTCATCAACAATTCCTTCACATAAAAACTTTTCAGGACCAACTATAGTTAAATCGATTGAATTTTTTTTTACAAAATTTAATAAAGTATTTTCATCTATAAATTCAATGTTGTGACATTTTTTTTCATAAAAAGTTCCAGCATTTCCAGGGCAAATAAAAATTTCATCTGTTTTTGGAGATTCACAAAGTTTTTTGGCAATCGAATGTTCTCTTGCACCATCACCTAATATAAGAAATTTCATATGATTCCCCCCTCAATGTTTAAAATGTCTCATATTTGTAAAATACATATCTATATTATTTTCATTACAAAAATCAATAGAATCTTGGTCGCGAATAGAACCACCTGGTTGAACAATTATTTTTACGCCATTTTTATAAGCAAGTTCAACGACATCTTTAAATGGAAAAAAGGCATCAGAAGCCATTATTTTAGGTTGTCTTATAGATCTTTCAAAAGCTTTTTCAGCAGCCCAAATTCTTGAAACTTCTCCTCCACCTATACCTACTGTTTGAAAACCATCACATATAACTATTGCATTTGATTTAACAAATTTCACACAATTAAAAGCAAATTCAATTTCTTTTAAATCAATATCATAATTCTTTTTTTTAGTTACAAGATTTAATTCATTATTTAATATTAAATCTGTATTTTGAATTATTAAACCACCATTTAAAGAAATAAACTCTCGATTTTCAAAGTTATTATTATTAACTTTTAAAATTCTGAGATTTTTTTTCTTTTTTAATAAATCTAAAGCTATATCCTCAAAATCTGTTGCTATTACAATCTCTAAAAAGATATCTTTTAATTTTTTTGCAGTTTCAAAATCAATAGTTCTATTAAAAGCTACAACACCACCAAAAATTGATACGGGGTCACATTCAAAGGATTTATTGAACGATTCTAAAGTATCTTTTCCAATAGCTATTCCACATGGAGTATTATGTTTCAAAGCTACACAACAGCAATCAGAAAAAGAACTTACAGTTTTCCACGCAATATCAACATCCCTTAGATTATTAAAAGATAATTTTTTCCCATTTAAAGTTTCAAAATCATTAAAAAAATAGAAACCATTATTTTTTTTATAAAAAGCTGCTTTTTGATGGGGATTTTCACCGTATCTTAAATCATCCTCTTTTTTATAAGAAATAGCAAAATAATCTGGAAATTCAATATTGCTTTTATTATTAAAATATTCTGAAATAGAAGCATCATATGCAGAAGTTAAATTAAATGCTTTTGCTGCCATTTTAAATCTAAAATCATAATCAATATTTTCAAAATTATCCATAAAAAAATCATAATCTGAAGGATCCGTCAATATTGTGGTATATTTGAAATTTTTAGATGCCGATCTAATCATTGATGGCCCACCAATATCTATATATTCTATTAAAGAATCAGTATCAAAGTTTTTATTAACATTTTCAAAAAAAGGATATAGATTACATACAACTAAATCAAATTTTGTAATATTGAGTTTTTCTAATTGATCTATGTCAGAATTTTTTGCTAAAATACCGCCATGTATTTTTGGGTGAAGACTTTTAACTCTACCTTCTAATATTTCTGGAAAATCAATATATTCTGATATTTTAAAAACTTTAATATTATTATTTTTTAAAATATCATAAGTTCCACCAGTTGAAAAAATTTTTACATTTTTTGATATTAAAAATTTTGCTAAATCAATTATTCCTTCTTTATTAAAAACACTTAAAATAGCATTTTTGAAATCCAATATTAACACCTCCATATTTTATATACTAATATTCTTAAGCAAAACAAATGATTATAAATTAACAAAAAGATAATTTTTGGTTAATTAAATGTTTCGAAAAAAACTTAAAAATATATAGAAAACAATGAAAGTATGATTATAAATATATTAAAAGTAAAAAAATATATTTTTTTTAAATTGATTAACAATTAATTTAAAATTTCTTATCTTTTAATTAAGATAGAAAAATATTTATTCTGTTAGAATCAAAATATATAAACTAAAAGTAAATAAAATATGAAGCACCTCTTCCTGTATATTTTCGAAAATAAGGTTCGAAAGTTTCTACCGGGTACCGTAAATATCCGACTACAGGAAGAGGGGTTGGATTTTTTCCACCTCTCTTCCTGCATAGAGAGGTGGAATTTCTTTTTTAAAAAAGGAGGAAAAAATGAAAAAAATACTTATAGTATCTGGAAGTAAATCTGATGAAAATCTTGTTAAAGTTGGAACAGAATTATTAGAAAATTGGGAAATACAATATGATTACAAAGTTTTAAGTGCACATAGAAATTTAAAAGAACTGATGAAATTTATAGAAGAGAATGAAAAAGAGTATTTTGCAATAATAGCAGTAGCGGGACTTGCAGCAGCTTTACCTGGAGTAATAGCCTCTTTAACTCAAAAACCAGTTATAGGTGTACCAAACGAAGTAGGTACTTTAAAGGGAATAGATGCTTTATTATCTATGACACAAATGCCAGGTGGAGTACCAGTGGCAACTATGGGGATTGGAAAGCATGGAATGAAAAACGCTGTTTATTTTGTAAAAAGATTAATAGAAAATGAGGAGGAAAAATAAATGGAAAAATTATATGAAGGAAAAGCAAAAATTTTATATTCAACAGAAAAATCAGAAGAAGTAATAATATATTATAAAGATGATGTAACAGCTTTTAATGGAGAAAAAAAAGATAATTTAAAGGGTAAGGGAGTTTTAAACAAAAAAATAACAAAATATTTTTTTGAATATCTTGAAGAAAATAAGATAAAAACTCAGTACATAGAAGATAGAGATGAAAGTTCATTTTTTGCTAAAAAAGTTAAAATAGTACCTTTGGAAGTAATAGTAAGAAATAAAACAGCTGGAAGCTTTTGTAAAAGATATGGAGTAAAAAAAGGAATAAATTTTGAAAATCCGTTAATTGAATATTCTTTAAAAGATGATTCATTAGGTGACCCAATGATAAGTAAAGAAGCTATATACGCTTTAAAAATAATATCAGAAGAAAAATTAAATTATATAGAAAAAACAACTTTAAAGATAAATAATTTATTGAAAAAAATTCTTGAACCAAAAAAAATAGATCTTGTTGATTTCAAATTAGAATATGGATATTTTGGTGAACAAATACTTTTAAGTGATGAAATATCACCTGATACATGTAGGTTTTGGGATAAAGAAACTGGAGAATCATTAGACAAAGATATATATAGAGAAGATAAGGGGAATTTAATACTTGGATATGAAAACTTTATAAGGAGAATGGGAATATGAAAAAATTTGAATTTCAAATACAAATAAATCTTAAAGACGGAATACTTGATACGCAAGCTATAGCTACAGACAAAGTTCTTAAAAGAAAAAAAATATATTTAGAAAATATATCATTTGGAAAAATAATAAATATAAGCCTTGAAGAAGAAAATTTTGAAATTGCATACAAAAAAATAGAAGATATATCTCATAATTTATTATCTAATCCTGTACTTGAAAATTTTAAAATAATTCCAATAAATTCGGAGGTAAAACAATGAAAAAATTAAAAGCAGGTGTTATAGTATTTCCTGGTTCAAATTGTGATAAAGATGCTTATTTTGCATTAGAAAAATCTGGATTTAATGCAGAATATATATGGCATGATTTCGAAAAAACTCTTGACTATGATTTTTTATTTATACCTGGTGGATTTAGTTATGGAGATTATTTAAGAGCTGGAGCACTTGCAAAGTTTTCACCTGTTATGAAATCTGTTGAAAAATACATAATTAATGAAAGAGGTTTAGTTATGGGGATTTGTAATGGATTTCAAATTTTATCTGAATCTGGATTACTTCCAGGAGCACTTGCAAAAAACAAACATCATAAATTTATATGTAAAAATGTAGAATTAGATGTTATAAACAAAAAATCACCATTTACTTCTGGAATTTCAAAAGAAAAAATAATATTACCTATTGCTCATATGGAAGGAAATTATATGGATGATTATGAAAATATAAATAAATTAGAATCAAAAAATCTGATATCTTTCAAATATACGGATAATCCAAATGGTTCTATGAATAATATAGCTGGAATAATAAATGAAAAAGGAAATGTTATGGGTATGATGCCACATCCTGAAAGAAATACAGTAAAACTATTAGGAAATGGTGATGGAGCATATATATTTCTCTCAATAAGGAGGCATTTAGAAAATGGAAATTAAAACTTTAGCCTTAAATCTTGGATTATCTGTAGAAGAATATAAATTAATAATTGAAAAATTAGATAGAGAGCCTACTGAACTTGAAACCTATTTATATTCAGCACAATGGTCAGAACATTGTGGTTATAAACATTCAAAAGAATTTTTAAAAAATCTTCCAATGAATATAGAAAATGAAAATGCTGGGTATATAAAGATTGATGATTATGCAGTAGTTTTTAAAGTTGAAAGTCATAATCATCCAAGTGCTGTAGAACCCTATCAAGGAGCAGCAACTGGAATAGGTGGAATAGTTAGAGATGTTCTTGCGATGGGAGCAAGGCCAATTGCGCTTTTAGATTCATTAAAATTTGGAAATATTGAAGATGCACATTCGAAAAATATTTTTGAAGGTGTTGTAGAAGGGATCAGCGGGTATGGAAACTCAATAGGAGTACCAACTGTAGCTGGTGAAACATATTTTGATGAAACTTATTCTACCAATCCACTTGTAAATGTTATGTGTGTTGGTTTAGCAAAAGAAAAAGAATTAACTTATTCTAAGGCAACTAATCATAACAAAAAGTATATATATGTTGGTGCTAAAACGGGAAGAGATGGAATTCATGGAGCTTCATTTGCTTCGAAAGAATTATCTGGAAGAGATGATAGACCATCTGTACAAGTTGGAGATCCTTTTTCAGAAAAAAATTTAATAGAAGCTACTCTTGAAATACTAAAAATAAAAGGTGTTTTAGCTTGTCAAGATATGGGAGCTGCTGGATTATTAAGTTCAATATCAGAAATGTCTTTTAAAGGGGATCTTGGCTGTGAATTATATATAGATAAAATTCCTTTAAGAGAAAAAAATATGAAACCTTGGGAAATAATGCTTTCAGAATCACAAGAAAGAATGTTATTTTTGATAGATGAAGGTTGTGAAAAATCTATAAAAAAAGTTGTTTCAAAATATATGCTTGATTATTCAGAAGTTGGTAAAACTATATATGAAAAAAGAATGAAAATTTATAAAAATGAAGAAATAATATGTGATACACCTTTAGAACCACTTGTAAACGCACCTTCTTTAAAAAAAGTAAGTGAAACACCTTCTTATTTTTATGTTCATAGAGCAAGAAAATATCCGAAAATAGAAAAACATCCTAAGTATATATTAAAAGAAATTTTAAAACATCCAAATATAGCTAACAAAAATTGGATATATCAACAATATGACTATAAAGTAGGAAATAACACTATAGTAGAACCTGGAGAAGCTGATTCATCAATATTATGGATAAAAGATACTAATAGAGGATTTGCAGTTACAATAGATTCTAATCCCTTATATACATATTTAAATCCATATGAAGGTTCAAGAAATATAGTGTATGAAGCTGCAAGAAATATAATAAGTACTGGAGCTATTCCTCAAGGAGTTACGGATAATCTTAATTTTGGTGACCCTGAAGAATCTACAGTTAATTGGCAATTTGAACAATCTGTAAAAGGTATATCAAATGCCTGTAGGGAGTTAGAAACACCAATAACCGGTGGAAATGTATCATTTTATAATGAATCAAAAAATAAAATAATATATCCAACTCCTGTTATAGGAATGGTTGGAACTATAAAAAATGTAAACAATATAAAGAATAAATCATTTAAAAATATTGGAGACATAGTATATATAGTCGGTAAAACAGAGATATGTAGTGATTTTATAGGTGGAAGTATATATTTGAAAATACTTCAAGACTTTATAGGTGGAGAAATAGACAAAGTAAAGACTCTTTATGAACTTGGTCTTCAAAAAACGATATTAAATTTAATAAATAAAAATTTAGTAAACGCTGTTCATGATATTTCTAAAGGTGGAATTGCTGTGGCAGTTTTAGAATCTTCTTTCTCAGGATTAAAAGGTTTTAAAGGCTTTGTTGGAGAAACAAATGAACAAATTTTTGGAGAAAATCAATCTAGATTTATAGTTAGTGTACCGGCAGAAAAAAATATAATATTTGAAAAAGAAATGTTCAATAATAAAATGGATTACTTAAAATTGGGAATAGTAACCCCTAAAGAATATGGAATTGATTTAGGATTTGGAAAAATGTCCTTTGAAGAATTGTATTCAATATTCAATAATTCTGTAAGAAAACATATGGAGGAGTAATTATGATAGGAGAGGAATGTGGAATATTTGGAACATTTTTAAAAAATCCAGAAGAGATAAATGCTCCATCATATGTATTAGAAGGACTCGTTGCACTTCAACATAGAGGACAAGAATCATGTGGTGTTTCATATGTGCAAGATAATAAAATTCTTGTAAAAAAAGAGTTTGGTACTGTTTTAGAAGGTTTTAATGATAAAGAAAAAATCCAAAAAATGAAATCTTATATATCGATAGGCCATGTTAGATATTCTACAAAAGGTGGAAATATAATAAATAATGCTCAACCTTATAAAGTAGATTATAAAGATTCATCATTTTCTATAGCTCATAATGGACAAATAGAAAATGCAAAAGAAATAAAAAAAGAATTGGAAAAAGATGGACATATATTTTTAACAGATTCAGATTCTGAAGTAATACTTCATATTCTTATAAAAAAATTAAAAAAAGAACCAGAAAAATGGAATATAGAAGAAATATCCAATATACTTCAAGAAAATTTAAAACCATCATATTCACTTTTAATGATGATGAAAAATAGATTAATAGCGATTAGAGATCCACAAGGATATAGACCTTTATCAATATATGAAGATGAAAAAGGATATTATATATCTTCAGAGGATTGTGGATATAAATTTTTAAATGCTAATTATAAAAAGGTAAGAGACATAATGCCTGGAGAAACAATCGAAATAACATCAAATAAAATTCAAAAATATACTATAAAACAAAATAAAAAAACAAATTTTTGTTTTTTTGAACATGTATATTTTTCCAGACCAGATTCGAATGTATTTGGCATAAATGTTCATCAAATGCGTAAAAGACTTGGGGAAGAATGTGCATTACAAAATCCAGTAGATGCTGATATAGTTATTCCAGTTATGGACAGTGGATTATCAGCTGCAATCGGATATTCAAAAATGTCAGGAATACCATTAGATATGGGACTTATGCGTAACAGATATATAGGTAGAACTTTTATAAATCCAGTACAAAAAGATAGAGAAATAGGTGTTATAAGAAAATTAACCCCAATATTAGAAATAGTAAAGAATAAAAGAGTCATACTCGTTGATGATTCATTAGTAAGAGGAACAACTATGAAAAAAATAGTAAAAATATTGAGAGAAGCTAAAGCTGAAGAAGTACATGTGAGAATATCGAGTCCGAAAGTAATAAATGTTTGCAATTGGGGAGTTGATATACCAGATACTCAACAATTAATAGCTGCTAATAATGATTTAGAAAATATAAGAAAAATAATACAGGCAGATAGTATAGGTTATGTAAGTATAGAAGGAATAAAAAAAATATTAAACAATAATTTTAATAATTATTGTTTAAAGTGCTTTCAGAGGTGAAAAAATGAATTATGAAAATAGTGGTGTTAACATAAATAAAGCAAATAAAATGATAAATGGAATAAAAGAACTAATAGGTTCAAATATAGGTCTTTATGCTGGAATATATCCATTGTATAAACATATAGAAGATTATAAAAAACCATGTCTTATATCATCTTCTGATGGAATAGGAACAAAATTATTATTACTTGAAAAAAATAAAAGATGGGATATTGCGGCTCAAGATCTTGTCGCAATGAATGCCAATGATTTAGTATGTATGGGTGCAAAACCCCTATACTTTATGGACTATTATTCAACATCTAAATTAAATGAAACAGAGGCAATGAATTTTATAAAAGAATTAAATAAAATATTAAAAAGTATAAATTGTGAACTCTTAGGTGGTGAAACAGCGGAATTGCCAGGAATGTATAAAAATGAAACAGTTGATATTTCAGGTTTCATAACTGGAATAGTAGAAGAAGATGAAATATTGAAAAAAGAAAATGTAAAAGAAAATGATATAATATTAGCTTTAAATTCAAATGGCCCACATTCAAATGGATTTTCTCTTATAAGAAGCTTAATAGATTCTAAAAAACTTGATATAGATGAAGACTTAATAAATCCAACCAGATTATATGTAAATGAAACTTTAGAATGTAAGAAATATTTAAAAGCCGCAGCTCATATTACTGGTGGAGGTATAGTAGAAAATCTTGAAAGAATAATACCAGAGAATCTAACTGCAAACTTAAAATTAAATTGGGAAATTCCAAATATATTCAAAAAAATAAAAAATTCTGGTGTTGAACTTGAAGAAATGTTTAAAGTATTTAATATGGGAATTGGAATGATATATATATTAGAAGAAAAAAATATTTCTAAAGTACAAGAAATATTGGAAAAATATAAAATATCTAATTTTATAATAGGAAAAATGGAAAAATATATGGATAAAAAAGTTTTTTTGGAGATTTAAAAAATGAAAAAAATAATAATACTTGCATCTGGTAATGGAAGTAATTTTGAAAGTATATGTAAAAAAATAGATAAAAATGTAAAAATAGAATGTCTTATAACAAATAATCCTATGGCTCAAGTTATACAAAAAGCAAAAAAATATCAAATAAAAACACATATAATAGACTCAAAAAGTATAAACAAAAATGAATATAAAGAACTATTAATAAAAACTTTAGAAAAATATTCAAGCATAGATTTAATAGTTTTAGCTGGATATATGAAAATTATAGAAAAAGAAATAATAGAAAAATATAAAAATAAAATAATAAATATTCATCCATCATTATTACCAGCTTTTAAAGGCATGAATGCAATACAAAAAGCTTATACTTATGGTGTGAAATATACAGGAATAACAATACATTATATAGATGAAAATATAGATGAAGGAACAATAATAGAACAAAAAGTGATAAAAATAAATTATAAAGAAAACTTAGAATATCTCGAAAATAAAATACATGAAATAGAGCATGAAACATATACAAAAGTAATAGAAAAAATATTAAAAACAATGTAAAAAAAAGCCTCCAAGCAGATTTTGTATTATTTATTAATCACATATCTGTTATGGAGGTATATTTTTACTTAACTCTTTTTAATTTCCATTTTCCTTTATTATAAAATGAAACACTTACAATTGTTTCCGCAAGATCAGCAAATAAAAATGAAGCCCATACCCAATTTATATCAAAATTTAAAATTTTTATAAATACAATTAAAAAAGGTAATTGAACTCCCCATCTTGAAATCATACTGGAAATAAAAAATGGAATATTATAACCAGAACCTGAAAAAGCAGTTGCCAATCCAAAACCATAACCCAAAAATATTAGGCCAATAGACCCAAAAATTAAAAAATCAGAACCAAACTTAATAACTTCAATATTATCTGTAAAAAGAGATAATATATTTTGTGAAAAAAATAAAATAATTATTGTGAAAATCATCATAAAAGATATAGAAAGAAAAGCTGCCATCTTTGAAGAATCTTCAGCTCTTTTAACATCATTAGCTCCAAGTGATTGACCTATAATGGTTGAACTTCCCATAGAGAGACCTACTAAAGGCATAAATGCAAATCCGAAAATTCTACCAGCTATTCCATTTGCGGCAAGTGCATTATTTCCAAATACTGAGATAAAACCTAAAATAAAAGTATTAGATAAATTTCTTAGAAATATTTCAAAACCATTAGGTAGACCTATTGTCATCAAAGAAATATCCACATTCTTATTCAATTTTAAAAGACCTTTTAAAGACGGTTTTATACCTCTTTTACCAGAAAATAAAAAATAAAAACCTATAAAAAATGCAATACTCTGAGAAATTATAGTTGCAACGGCAGCACCGAAAACGCCCAAATTAAAACCAGGAATAGATAAAAATGGAGTCTTATCAAACATGAAAATTGGATCTAAAAAAATATTTAAAATACTGACAAATATCATTATAAACATTGGAGTTTTTGGATCACCTATACATCTTAAAGCAGTGTTAACAGAATAAGAAGAAAACATAATAGGTAAAAAGAAAAGTCTTATATATCCATATTCAAGTCCCATGTTAACCGTTTCTATATCTGTAAAAAGATACATTATAGGTTTTAAAAAAATGGATAGAATAATAGCAGCGATTAAAGCCATCAAGAATTTAAAAGTTATAGTTTGCTCTATTGCTATATTAGTTGATTTTATATCTTTTCTTCCAAAAGCTTGAGAAATTAAGGAAATTGAAGAAGAACCTATTATTTCATTTAAAGACTCAACAACCCAAAAAATCGTTGTAAATATAGTTATTCCTGCGATAGCTTGAGATGATATTTTTCCTATCCAATATAAATCAACAAGGTCATATATCATTTGAGCACTGAATCCTATCATAGTTGGAATAGCCATTAAAAAGATATTTTTAAAAATACTCCCCTTAGTTAAATCTTTTGACATATATTCCTCCAAATATTACCAAGCTTCTATCTGATCATCTACTATATCATCATTGAATCTTGGAATAAAAATTCTATTAGATCTTTCATTACCAAAAAAATCTTTTTCTATACTGTTAAAAGTTCCCAAGTTATATTTATATTTAATTTCTTTATTGGGAACAACTTTAACTTTTAAAGAATAAGAATCATCAGAATTTTTTGTCATTCTATAATTTTCATCTCCTGGGAACCAATTATTAAAATTTCCCATTATATATATATCATCGTTTTCGTTTGTTTCAGATGGTATAGAAGAAATTACAAAAGTAATATAAAAAAAGTTATTTTCATCAATGATATAATCATTCCCTTTTGAAGAATCAATCGAATTAACTTCATTTACTTCAGAAGTTTGAATAGAACATGAAACTAATATCATCGAAAAAGATATTAAAAAAGCAAAAAATAAAAATTTTTTCATAAAAACACCTCCAAATTTTTAGTTATTATTATCATAATTTTTTTTCCAAAGAAAATATGAAAAATTAAAAATTCTTTTATAAGAAAAATGAAGAATCAGATAAAATGTTAATCCTATTAAAAACCAGAGATTAGCCATTAATTCATAAATACGACCATCCACTACAAAAAATACTTTATATAAAAATAAAGAACCTAATTCGATTAAAGAAAAACAAATAATTTGAAATATAGCTCTTTTCTCTATTACTGATACTGTCGCTGGTAAAAGTATTAAACCGTAAAAAATCCATCCAAAAGGATCATTCAAAAACAATATTATTACAAAAGTAGATATAATAGACATATAAAAATATCTTTTACCTGCCATTTTAAATATAAAATAAAGAGGAATTACAGCAAGAAAAGAAAAAGCCATTCCTAAAAAAGGTATGAACATTTGACTTGAAAATAATAGAACACTTATAACTGAAAATATTGCAGAAACCGTTATGTTTTTTGTCATTATGAACCTCCAAATAAAATATGGTAAAATGTTATCATGTATAATTATATAACATAAATGAGGAGGATTATAAAATTGAAAGAAAATTCTGTGCAAATGGAAAAAATTATGAGAGAAATAAACTTTAAAATAAAAATAGAAGGAAGAAAAGTATTAAAACAATTAGAACTATCAACAGCACAATTTGATGTTCTTCAAATACTTTATTTTAAGGGAGATAAAAAATTAAGTGATATAAGTAAAAGTTTAGGAGTTACAAAATCAACAACAACTGGATTAATAAAAAGACTTGAAGCGTTAAATCTCATAGAAAAAATACAATCATCAAAAGATAAAAGAATATATAATGTAAAAATAACAACAAAGGGGAAAAAAATAATAGATGAAGTTATAATACGCAGAATAAGTTTAATGGAAAAAGTGATAGAAAAAATGGGAAAAGATGAGACTTTTATAGAAAAATTGATAAAGCTAAAAAATACACTAAATGAGGTGGTTGAAGGTGATGAACTATAAGAAGTCTGTTTTAAGTATATTTTATTTGATGATTTTAACTCTTTTTTCATTTTCGGCAAATATAGTAATTCAGGGATTAAAAGGGACAGACATCTTTATAAATGATGTATATAATACTACAATACAATCAGAACAAACAATAATAGAAATACCAGAAGGAAACTATAATATAAAACTAAAAAAATCTGGTTTTACTGATTATGAAAAAAATATACAATTACAACAAAATTCATATGAAAATTTAATTGCTCAACAAATACCACTTACAAGAATAGAATTTAATTTGAATATTCCTCAATTTACAGTTGAATATGAGTATCAGCAAACAAAAATTAATTATGAATTAAAAAACAAAGATTATATAGATATTCCTTACACTGTAAAATCTATAAAAATAATGGCGAATGAATACAATACTCTTGAAGTAAATTTAAATTCAAAACCATTTTTAAAAACGACAATAACGGATGAATTGTTAAAAATGGGATATATAAAAATCAATACAACTCCAGAGAAATCAAAAGTTTATTATAAAAATGAATATATTGGAGAAACACCTATTATAATAGAAAAAGAAAAAATAGAAGATATATATATAGAGAAAGAAGGTTATATAAGAGAAAAAATAGAAAATTATTCAAATCAAGGAGAAATGACTATAAATTTAAACAAAGGAATAAATTTAAGTATAGGAAGTAATCCAATTGAAACTGCAGTTTATATAGATGGTGAATATAAAGGAAATACTCCATATTCATCTATGTTGAAAAAAGGAAAATATACAATAACCCTTTCAAAATTTGGGTATAAAACAAAACAAATGTATATAAATCTTGAAAAAGAGGAAGATTATAATTCTTATTATATTACATTGGAAAGTATGTTCAATGAAATAGATATAATAAATGCTAAAGAATATGAAATAAATATAGATGGTGTTTATTTTGGAAATGGAATAAATAAAATATATATAGATGATTCTAAGCATTCATTCAGAGCTTTAAATAAAGATAAAAATATAAATACAGTAATTGATAAAAATATAAAGATGATAGACTTAAAAAGAACATCTTTCATAAATGTTGTAGGTTCAGAAAATGAATATATAAATATGTTAAATAAGTCTTTAAAATCACCATCATTTTTTAATTTAAATTTGATTTCAAATGAACAACCTGTAAGCATAAAAACAATTTCAAATAATTATATAGTAAATGCAAAACCTGGAGAATCTTCTGATCTATTCACAAAAGAAGATAAAGCAATGTTGATAATAAGTTCTAATAATCCAAATACATCCTTTTATATAAATGGAGATTATGTAAATGCTCAAGATGCTATAAATAAAATTGTAAATCCTGGAACATACAATATAAAAGCTAATTTTGCAAATATGAGTGAAATAATTAATGTTGATATAAAAGATAATGAAATAAAATATATAAACTTTAATTTTAAATATGATATACCTGTAAAAATAAAGTCCGATACGGGTATAAAAGTAAATGACAAAAATTATACGAATATACCAGAATTATTTTATTTGAATATGGGGGCAAACAAAATAGAATACAAAAATGAAAAAATAATCATTTTTATTTATGAACCTCAATATATAGACTTAACATCATTAAATTAATTGGAGGTAAAAAATGAAAAAAATAATAGTATTTTTATTTATGATAGTGATAAGTTCTTTCGCATTTTCTCAAACAAATATAAAAGATTTAAAACCTTCATCACCATCTTATCCACATGTTATAAGAATGATAGAAAATGGAATAATGACACTTGATAATCAAGGAAGGTTTAATGGTTCAGAAACAATGCCCAAATATGATATAGCTGTTTTTGGATCAAAAATTTTAGATTATTTAGAAGGAATATATGGAAATAAAATTGTAGACTTTGAAAATAGAATAGCTTATATAGAACAAGCTAAACCTATAGAAAGAATAGAAAATCTTGAAAGTATGGTAAATACTTTTGATCTTAGAATAGAAAATTATGATCAAGATGTAAAATTACTTACGAAACAAGTAAGTGACATATTGAAAGTCATAACTCCAGGGGAAAACCTTGAAGCAGATAATGTTATATATAAAAATATCGTTGAAAATACAAATAAAGTTGCCGAAAAAGCTGCAAAAGAAGAATTACAAAAAATAAGTGAAGAAACATTAGTTCAAATGACGGAATTTAATAAAAAAATGGAAAATTTTGAAAAACAAGTACAACTTTTGAACCAAAAGTATGATAAAAATACAGAATATTTAAATACTTTAATAATGTCTAATGAACAAAAAAGTAGAGAAGAGTTAAAAAACTATGTAGATATGAAATTTAATAATGAAATAGATGCTTTAAAAACAACTTTAAGAAACATTGCAAACTCTGAAATCGGTTATTACAGTACAACATTAGAATCAACTCTTATGAAAATGGATTCAAGAATAGTAAATATAGAAAATAGTATTAAAGATATAAATACATTAAACTTAAATTCATATGATTCAAAATTAAATGATATAGAAGCAAAATTAAAAGCATATGAAAATAAAATAATAGATTCAACATTAGATGATAAAGATCCTTCATCACAATTAATAAAAGCTGAAATAGAATCTTTAAAAATAGACTTAAATAAAATTCAAAATGAGATCAAAGGCATACAAGACTCAAATAAATACAATAAATCATATATAGAATCTTTTGATCAAAGAGAAAAATACTATATAAACTTATTAAATCAAACAAATGAAAAATTTGATAATCTTTCATCAGAACTTATTTTTCAAGGAAAAAAAATAGATAGTTTAATGTTTCAAATATCAAAAAATGATATAAATAAATCTGAAGAAAATACTTATGATCCACAAATGCAAAATTTAACCCAAAGAATATCAAGCCTTGAAAGATTCATGAGCATATATTCAGATCAAATAGGACAAATAGATATATATTCAAAAGGATTTGAAGATTTAGAAAATAAAGTACAGAAAAATTCAGATATAATTCAAAAAATAAATTCAGAAGATAAAAAATATAAAGAAGATTATGAACAACTCAATAGCAAAATAAATTCTATAACCAATCTAATAAATGTCACGAATGAAGATATAACAAAATTAGGAGATATAAAACTAATAGGAACAAGAATAGGAAGTATAGAACAAAAATATGAAATTATAAATGAAAATTCTTTCAACAATAAAAACAATATACAAGATTTAAATTATAGATTATCAAACCTTGAGAAATCTATAAGTAACTTTGATATAAATAAAGAACAAATAAACAAACTCAATGAAAGTTATGAAGAATTAATAAAAAAATATTATAATTTATTAGAAGAAATAGATTCACAAACAAATTTAAAAACTGCATTAGATGATGTGAAATTAGAATTAAGAAATGAAATATCATCAGAATTTATAGCCAGAGATTCAAGAATAGAGAGAATTGAAAGGGATATAACTTCAATACAAGAAAAAGAATATAACAACTCTTCTGATGAAAATATAAACTATGTTGGAGAAACACTCGCAAAACAAAATACACAAGAAATCGAAAAATTACAGAAGAAAATCGAAGAATTAGAAAAACCAAATACATTTAATTTATGGTCTACTGTTACAACTGGAATAGTTGGTGTTGCTGTTGGAGCAGCTATAACTTGGTTTATCTTATCTTCGGGACTTTAAGGAGAAAATATGAAGTATGGATTAGCTTTGGGAAGCGGTGGAATAAGAGGATTAGCCCACGTAGCATTAATAAACTTATTAAAAGAAAAAAGAAATCAAAAAATAGATATTATATCAGGATGCAGTGCAGGGGCCGTAATAGGGGCCCTTTTTGCCTTGGATCCAGAATTGGATCTTTATAATAAAGTTGAACAAGTTTTAAAAAATAATTTGTCCGAATTAAATAAAATAACAAAATCATTGAATTCTAAAATAAATATGTTCACTAAAATAATATCTACAACTGGAATAAATACCAATGATATAATATATAATTCATTAAAAGAAATCTTTCATAATAAAAAATTTTCTGATTGTAAAATACCTTTTTATGCAATAACATTTGATTTAGAAACTGGTGAAGAAATAATAATAAATGAAGGTTTTATAATAGATGCAGTCATGGCTTCTGCAAATGTTCCTGCTGCTTTTTATCCATTAAGAATAGGTGGTATGCTCTTAGTAGATGGAGGATCTATAACTCCTGTTCCTGCAAATGTTTTAAAAGAAGAAGGAGCAGACTATATAATATCTTGTGATATATCTCAACCAGATTTCAAAGAAGAATATGATAATGGAATAGAATATATAAATACAGTTGATGAATTCAAAATAGAATTAATAAATCAAAGAGAAAAAGCTATAAGTGATGAATATTATATATTTGATGAACAATTGAGTTGGGAACAGTTTACACAATACGATTATGTATATAAAAAAGCTTATGAAAAATTTGGAAGTGAAATATTATGAGAATAATTATGGGTGGATATTTTGAAGGATTATATTGGGAAAGTGGAGTTTTACAAGGAATACTTGAAAATCAAAATAAAATAGATTTTTATCTTTCTGGAACAGGAAGTCTAATAGGAATATTTTTTAGTTTATACCAAGAAAATTTTTTGGGTAAATTAAAAAATTTTCTTTATGAGAAAGAAAATCCTTTAAATTCAATAATATCGAAAGATATATATCAAAGTAGGTATTCTCAAATAACATCACTTTATAAACTTGGAAGAGGGAATAATTCCTTATACAATAATAAAGAATTGGAAGAATATTTAAAATCATATTTTAAAACTTTAAAAATATCAGATTTAAAAGAAAATATAGAATTAGAAGTTTTTGATTTAAAAAATAGGCAGTTTAAAATAATATCAAAAGAAACCTATATATATGAAGCTTTAACTATGGAACTTTCTGTTCCTCCATATTATCAGTATTATGAATATGATGAAGGATTATATATACCATCATCATACTTATCTATTATTCCAGTAAAGGATATAAAAAATGATGATATAATAATATCATATGAGTCAAAAGTAGAACTTCCAATACCAAAAAATGGAGTAGAAATACTTTTGAAAATTTCAAATAGAAGATCCATAAAAAATTATAGGATATATACAAATTCAAAGAATAAAATAGAACCAGAAAATATTTCAGAAAATCCATACAATATAAAAGAATTTTTTAATGGTAAAAAAGCTGCTTATAAATTCTTGGAGGGAATAAATGAAAATTAAAAAAATAATGATATTGTTTATTTTAATCCTTGCTTCAATAACCTATGCATCTACTGTAAATGTTTCCGCTGATGATATAAGTGGAAAAGAAAAATATTATGTTTTAAGAAACAATGTTAAAATAAAAAAAGAAGATATAAACATAATAACAAACAGTGCAACAATAAATATAATTAATGAAGAATGGGACAATCTATTAGCTGAAGATATAAAAATAAATTCTGAAACGTTTGATTCAAACGCAGAAGAACTTTTTTTTGATTTAAAAGAAGAAAAAGGTGAATTAAAAAACAATGTTGAAACAAAAATTAAAATAGATGAAGAGATAATGACAATAAAATGTGATATTATGAATTTTGATAATAAAAATAAGTCCTATCAAGGAGAGTCTGAAAATATAGTAAAAATAATAAAAAGTGATTATAATATTCAAGCAAAAAAATTTAGTTATAAAGAAGAAGAAAATGTATTATATCTTGAAGGTGATGTATACATATTAAATGAAAAGAAAAAAATGGAATTAAAGTCACAACAAGCAACTTTTAATACCAAAACAAATGAAATGAAAGCTACTAAAGTTAATCTAACTCTTGAAGTAGAAGACAAAAAAGAAGATTAAATAGGGAGGAAAAAAATGTTAGATATAAAATATGTAAGAAACAATATAGACGAAGTAAAAAATTCATTAGAAAACAGAAAAAATGATACAAAAATATTGGAAGAATTGATCAAACTTGATGAAAAAAGAAGAGAAATAATGAATATAGTCCAAGATTATAGAGCAGAAAGAAATAATAATACAAAAAATGTAGCAGATTTAAAAAAACAAGGTAAAAATGAAGAGGCACAAAAAATAATAGATGATGGTAAAAAGATATCTGAAAAAATAAAAGAATTAGATAATGAATTAAAAAAAATAGATGAGGAATACTCTTTAAAGCTACTTTATATTCCTAATATTCCTGCAAATGATGTAAAAGTAGGAAAAGATGAAAACGATAATATTGAATTAAGAAAATGGGGAGAGCCTAAAAAATTTAATTTTGAACCTAAAGCTCATTGGGATATTGGTCCAGACTTAAATATGATGGATTTTGATAGAGCCAGTAAATTATCGGGATCAAGGTTTACAATATTAAAATCACAAATAGCAAAATTGTCAAGAGCATTGACGAATTTTATGCTTGATACTCATACAAAAAATGGTTATACAGAAATAATGCCACCACATCTTGTAACGAGAGAAACAATAACTGGAACAGGTCAATTACCAAAATTTGAAGATGATTTATATCATACAGATGCTGATGATTTATTTTTAATTCCAACAGCTGAAGTTACTTTAGTGGGAATGCATAAAGATGATATATTAACTCTCGATGAAATGCCTGCAAAATATTGTGCTTATACACCATGTTATAGAAGAGAAGCTGGAAGTTATGGTAGAGATGTAAGAGGTATGATAAGACAACATCAATTTGATAAAGTTGAACTCGTTTGGCATGTTCATCCAGAAGAATCTGAAAAAGCTCATGAACAATTAACAAAAGATGCGGAAAATATATTACAACTATTAGAATTACCTTATAGAGTTATATCATTATGTACAGGAGATTTAGGTTTTTCGGCAGTAAAAACATATGATATAGAAGTATGGCTTCCATCATATCAAAATTATAAAGAAATATCTTCATGTTCAAATACAAAAGATTTTCAAGCGAGAAGAGCGAATATAAGATTTAGAGATAAAGACAATAAATTAAAATATTTACATACATTAAATGGCTCTGGACTTGCTGTTGGAAGAACTTTGGTTGCAGTACTTGAAAATTATCAAATGGAAGATGGAAGGATTAAAATTCCAGAGGTATTAAAACCTTATATGAATGGGTTGGAGTATATAGGTTAATGCCAAATTTATTTTTTGGAAAAAAAGAAAATGATGAAATAATATTGGATAAACAAGAAACTGCTCATTTAAAGATAATGAGAAAAAAGGAAAATGAACAATTAGATGCATTTATAAATGATGGTAAAATCTATAAATGTATTATAAAAAAAATTTCCTCAAAAAATACTATTTTAAAAATAAATGAAATAAGAGAGCAAAAACTAAATTTCAAACCTAATATTAATTTATATTTTGGAATAAGTAAAGTAGATAGAATGAACCTATTAATAGAAAAAGCTGTTGAAATGAGAATAAATACTATAAATATATATAAAGGTGAAAAATCTACCATAAATTATAAAAATGAAGATAAAATAAAAAAAACAGCTATACAAGCGGCAAAACAATCTTATTTATCTAAAATACCAGATATAAACATTATAAATTTTAAAGAAATAGTATTAAATGATAATACCATTGCATTTGATTTTTCTGAAAACTATTCAATGGAAGAAAATCTAAAAAATGATATTCAAGAAATAAATTTATTATTTGGTCCAGATATGGGTTTTTCGGATAATGAAAAAAAAATACTAAATAAATCAAATATTCCGATAATAAACCTTGGAAAAACAATATTTAGATTCGAGACATCGATATTTTATGTGTTAAGCATAATAAATTATAAATATAGAAGACTTTTATAAGGTGCAATTTTTTTGCACCTTTTTTAATTATAAATAAAAAAATAATATATTAGGATAAACTTTTAATATTATAGAAAAATATATTGTAAGGAGGATGAAGATGGCTGATAAAAAAAAGAAGAAAAATAAATCAAAAGGAATTACGATTTTTTTAATAATAGGATTATTAATAGCGTTTTTTCTTTTAAGTGTAGGCTATATAGTTTTTGAATTCAATAGAATATCATACTTTAACTTAAGTTTAAAAAATGATTGGAGAGGATATTTAGCTTATATAACAAAAAACATACCAGTTGTAAATGATATGATTAAGTATGAATATTTAGAAATAGGTAATCCAATTGCGAATCAAAAAGATATCATAGAACAAAGAATAAAATATATGGAAGATCAAAATCTTCAATTAGAAGCAAAAAAAGAAGAATTAAATAAATTAATGAATGATATATCAATACAAACAGAAGAACTAACGAAACAAAAACTTGAATTAGAAAAAAATCAACAAGACTTTCAAAAACAATTAGATGAATTCAATGATTATAATTCAAGAATAAATAAATTATCGGCATGGTTAAGTTCATCAACTCCACAAGAAATAGCCAATGCTCTCATAAGAGATGAAGTCAGTGTACAACTAATAGTTGATTCCTTTTATACTATGGACTCTGGAGTAGTTGCAGAAATACTTCAAGCAATAGCTCAAGTCAACCCTGAAAAAGCAGCTAAAATAATAGCAACACTTGGTGAAAAAAGGGGTGAATAAGTTTGAATGGTATTATATTAAATCTTATAAACAATAATAAAATCGAGATAAAATCAGAAAATAATACAAAAGAAAGTTCTATCGATTTTGAGAAAGTTTTAAATCAAAAAAATAGTATGCAAAACGAAAAAACATATCAAATAAATGAACAAAAAAATACAAAAAAAGAAACATCAAATGAAGAAATAAAATCTTTAAAGATAAATGATATTCCTGTAAAAAAAGAAATAATAGATAATGACAAAAGTCAAATTTTAGAAAAAATAAAAAAAATAATAGACTTAGATGGAATGAAAGAACTTTCTAAAGAACAAAAAAATGAACTAATAAAAAAATTCAAAAATCTCATAAATAATTTATCAAATGAAGATAATACAGAACAATTAAAAGAATTACTTTTACAAATTCAAGATATATTAAAAAAAGTTAATATAAAATTAGAGGTTTTAAATATAAAAGAATCAAAAGAAGGAAAGAATAATATATTTATAAAAATAAAAAATATTAAAACTGATGAAGAAATATTAATACCTCAAAAAAAAGCTAATAAATATATACATGTAAAAATAATTCCAAAAGAAATAATAGAGAAAAATGATACAAAAACAAAATATAATATACTCCAAAAAAATGTAAAAAATATAAAAAAATCTGATTCATTATTAGAAAAGATACAAGATAAAAAATCTGAAATAAAGTCAAAACAAGTATTTATTCCAATAGAAGGTGAAGTTAAAGAAACTTCCAAATCATTAGAAGATTTAAATATTGAAACATCTGAAAATAAAATTCTTGAAATGATCAAAAATCTTCAAATAAATGCAGATAGGGATATAAAACAAAAAGATGAAAAAATAGAATTGGGAAAAAACTTATTAAATAATTTGAAATTAAATGTGCAAGCTTCAAATTCAAATATCAATAATAAACAAATAAATGGAATATTAGAAATGATGCAAAAAGATAATTTAAGAACTACTGAAAATATAAAAATAGAAAATCAAGATCTTATAAAAAAAGATTTTAAAAATATACAAAATGAAAATGTTATTTTTAAACCCATTAATAATTTAGAAAACAAATCTGAAAAAGATGAACAAAAAAACTCAGAAGATTTGAAACAAAATACGAAAGAAAATAAAATAAATTTTGATAATAAAAAAACAGAAAATGATTCAAATAGCAAACAATATGTTCAAAGCTCTAATAAAATAGAAAAAACTTCTAATATAAAACAAAATCAATTGAATACTACTAATAATAAACAAAATGTTACAATGTTACCATTAAAAGAATTAAACAATCATATAGAGCAAATTATTCAAAAAAATACTACATTAAACACATTTACAGAAACAATAAATATCAAAATAACTCCACCAGATTTAGGAGAAATAACTGTAGAATTAACAAAAACAAATAAAACAATAATTATAAACATAATAACAGATAATGAATCATCAAAATCTCAAATAGCGAGGACATTACAACAATTGATAACTCAATTAAAAGATAATGGATATAATCCAGTTCAAGTAAAAGTTGAAGTGGATGTAGAAAATGATTATTTAAATAATCAAAAAGAAAATCCTCAAAAAAACAATGAAAATGAAAAAAACAAAGAAAATAAAGAAAATGAAAGCCAGTTTGAGGATTTATTAAGAGGTGAAGAAATATGATGAATACAGGCATTGATAAAACAGGATTATTTTATAGCACCTTACAGGCAAATAAAGAAAGAGGAATAAAAAAAGAATTGGATAAAGATGCTTTTTTGCAATTAATGCTAACACAGATGAAATATCAAGACCCTACAGCCCCAATGGATAGTAAAGAAATGATTCAACAAGTGTCACAATTATCCCAAACAGAACAAATAATGAATATGAGTAAATCATTTCAAAACATGGTTAGTTCTCAACTAACTTTATATAGAATGCAGGCTACAGGACTTGTTGGCAAAAACGCTGTAGTAGAAGATAATAAAATGGCTTTAAAAGATGGTGTAACCCAAAATGTAATATTTGATGTAGATAAATCTAGTAATATAAAAATAGAAATTTATAATGCAAATGAAAAATTAATCTATTCTGATGATTTAGGAGTATTACCTAAAGGTATAAACACATTTTCATGGAATGGAAGGAATGCAAACGGAGTTGCAATGCCTGATGGTACTTATGAGTACAAACTATATAGAATGGAAAATGGCCAAAAAGTAGAAATAACAGGGCTTGATGGTGGAAAAGTTGAAGCTGTTCAGTTTGAAGGGGAAAAATTCTATGTTATAGTTAATGGTAGAAAATTTCCTATCTCCGCTATAAAAGAAATAGCTGGTGAAACTAAACCAGACCCAGATGAACCTGGTGATGGAGATAAACCTGATGATAAAGATAAAACTGAAGAAAAGGATAAAGTATAGTTATTAGGAGGGGAAAAATATGTTAAGGGCAATGTACTCTGGAATAACAGGATTGAAAAACTTTCAAACACAAATGGATGTAGTTGGAAATAATATAGCAAATGTAAATACAGTTGGATTTAAATCTTCAAGGGTGACTTTTCAAACAACATTATTACAAACATTAAAATCTGGAAAATCACCTGATGGCCAATTTGGAGGAACTAATCCAATGCAAATAGGTATGGGATCAAAAGTTGCGTCAGTAGACAAAATAATGAGTCAAAGCTCATTTCAAAGTACTGGTAAAATAACAGATTTAGCCATACAGGGAGATGGTTTTTTTGTTCTTTCTGATGGAGAAGGCTCATATTTTACGAGAGCTGGAAATTTTACCAGAGATACATCCGGATATTTAGTAGATCCAAGCTCAGGAATGAAACTACAAGGTTGGACTGCAAAAATTTCGAGTTCGGGAAAAAGATATGTGGATTCAAATGATCCTATAGGAGATATACAAATTTCTGCGGGACAAGTTATGGCTGCAAAACAAACAACTTTTGTGAATCTTGCACACAATTTAAAATCAGATGTGGGGATAAAAGAATCTACAATAGTTATAAAATCATTATCTGGACAGAATATACCTGTAAAGTTCAGATTTGAAAGAGATATGAGCAAAGCTAATAGAGATAAAATAGTATATAAATGGACAGCAGAATCTTTAAATGAAGACTATCCTTTGAAAGATAATAAAGGTTATCTTGAACTCGATGAATCGGGAAATGTAAAAGAATGGATAACTTATGATGGAAATACAACAACTCCAAAATCAGATCCAAAAATCAGACTTGGTATAATAGAAAAATATAATATTGAACAAACGGGAACTCCTCCTGCATATCCAACTTTAAATATAGGTGGAGGTACTTCAACTGCTTCAATAGAAGGAGATATAATATTAACAAAAGATGGTAAAAGTGTAGAAATAGACACAACACAACCTATAAATGTTAACTTTGCTGCTGGAACACCTGGAACTTTTGAAGTTACTTTGACTGACAAAGATGGAACAGCTTTAACATTTACTGGAACAGGAAATACTGTAAAAGACATAAATGATGCTCTTAATAAAGGATTAGAAGATGCCGCAAATGGTGTAAAACTAACTGGACTTCAATTGAATGCTACAGATACAAGTTTGAATATAGATGCAGGAACTACTGCATTGACTTTAAAAGGAACTGAGAGAGAAGTTTTACAACCAGCAACAGGTGGAGAAATAAAATTAACAGACTTAGAAACACCGACAAACTTTTCAAAAGTAAAATATCAAAGTCCTACAGTTTCGACTTCAACTCTTATATTTGATTCATTGGGGAACTCTTATAATGCATACATAAAATTTACTAAAATAGATGAAAATACATGGCAATGGAAAGCACAACTTGAAGATGGAACACCTTTAAAGAAATTAGATCAACAAGGAAATCAAACAGATGAAATTGCACAAGGTGTAATAGCCTTTGATTCTAACGGATCTATAGCTGCTACGGATTGGAGTATAGAAGATGATGGTTCAATAAATGAAGTGGATGGAAAAGGTGGATTTGGATTCTGGTTTGATCCAGCAAAAACTGGTGGAGCATTAGATCAATCTCAAGAACCATCTTCATCATCAGCTGCTGGACCTGTTAAAGTTGAAATTAAATTTAATAATATAACACAATTTGCATCTCCAAACTCTGTAACAGTAAATGATCAGGATGGAAATGCTGAAGGAACTCTCGAATCTTTTGCTATAAATGAAGTTGGAGAAGTAGTTGGCTCTTTTTCAAATGGTAGAAGTGATATATTGGGAAGAGTTGCTCTTGCCACTTTTAACAATCCAGAGGGTCTTATGGAAATAGGAAATTCATTATATGCACAAAGTTCAAATAGTGGATTAGCACAGATTGGAATTGCCGGTGTAGGTGGAAGAGGAACATTGATTCCAGGAGCTCTTGAAATGTCTAATGTAGATCTTGCAGAAGAATTTACAAACATGATAGTTGCTCAAAGAGGATTTCAAGCTACCTCGAGAATAATAACAACATCTGATCAAATATTAAATGAATTAGTTAATATGAAAAGATAAATCTCTTAGGAGCTGATAATTATGATAAAATTAAATAAGCTCAATGATAAAGAGTTTATATTGAACTGTGACCAGATAGAAAAAATCGAAATGAATCCAGATTCTACAATTACTATGATGAACGGGCATGTATATGTAGTAAAGGATAATATTGAAGATATAATAAAAAAAGTGATAGAATATAAAAGGAACTATTCTATTAATGGTCAAAGAGGTGAAATATAAGTGGATATTTCTACAATAATAGGTCTTGTACTTGCCATCTTGGCAATTGTTATGGGTGTGGGTTCAGAATTTGGGGCTATATTAGATACACAATCTTTCTTTATAACTGTTATAGGGTCAATAGGAGGAACATTTATAGCCCATCCAAAAGAAACGGCATTCAAATTGTTTAGTACCTTTTTAAAAGCTATAAAAAATCCACAAATTGATAATATAGGATCTTTAAGAACATTGTATTCTTTTGCTGAAAAAGCCAGAAGAGATGGAATGATAGCATTAGAAGAAGATATACCTTCCATAGAAGATGAATTTATGAAAGATGGATTAAGAGCTGCTGTTGATGGTACAGATCCTGAAGAAATAAAAAAAATATTAGAAATAAAAATGGAATTATATGAGCAAGACGAAGAAGCATCGATAAGTGTATTAGATACTTGGGCGGCTTTAGCACCAGCTTTTGGTATGATTGGAACACTTATAGGATTAGTTCTTTTACTCAAGACATTAAATGATCCTACGACAATAGGTCCAAAAATGTCTATAGCTCTCGTAACTACTTTATATGGAGCATTAATTGCAAATATATTTGCAACTCCTCCAGCTGAAAAGCTAAAAAGAAGGGTTGCAGACAGTTTAAACCAAAAAAGAATGGCATTAGAAGGAATTCTTTCAATAGTACAGGGAGAAAATCCAAGACTAATGGAAGAAAAATTAAAAGCTTTTCTTTCAGCTACAGATAGAAAAGCTTATGAGGCCAACAAAAAAGATACTGAAGTATGATTAGGGGTGAACTAAATGGCTAAAAAGAAAAAAGAAGCCGCAGGTTCTCCAGCATGGATGGCAACTTTTTCAGACTTAAATTCACTTTTAATGACTATGTTCGTAGCTTTATTTTCAATGGCTACCATATCTCCTGGAAAATTTCAACAAGCAGCTATGAGTTTTAACAATGCTTTTAACGGAGCTCCTCCGGGAGTTTTAGTGGGTGGAAAATCGATAGCTGATGAACCACTTATTACTTCAAACCCTGGAGTTAAAAGGGATTTGTTAAAAATTGTTGAAGATGAAAAATATAAAGGAAAAATTACAATAGAAGAAACTGATAGAGGAACATTAGTTTCATTAAAAGATATGGCTTTTTTTAAACTTGGTAGTGCTGAACTTACAAAAGAAGCTAAAGAATTATTAAATCAAGTTGGAAAAATTATAATAGAACATACCACAAATGAAATAGAAATATATGGCTTTACGGATGATTTGCCAATAACAAGCAATAATATTTATCCTTCAAATTGGCATATGGCTTCTGCAAGAGCTGCGAGTGTAGCAAATTTTTTTACAAGTGAATTAAAAGAAAGAAGAACTTTAGAATTACTTGCTGAAGTAAAAAATGGACAATTCGATATAGAATATTTTTATAATCAAGATAGATTTTTTCCTATATCTACTGGAGATAGGGAGATAAAAAAACAAATAAATCAATTAAAAGCAGAAATAGACTCTCAAAATGAAATAGCAAAAAATAAATTTCAAAATGGAGAGATAACTGCGGTTGAATTAAAAGAACAACAAGACAAACTTGAAAAGCAATATGAGGAAGAAATAAAAGTATTAAGAGATTTATACAGAAGAATAGATTTATTAATACTAAGACAAAGAATAAGATAAAGCGGGGGGTAATTAATTATGGCTGATGAAGATAATATTCAGGTTCCAGAAACGAAAGAAAAAAAAGGACCTAATCTTATAATGATATTAATTATAACAGTAGTTGTTACTCTAATAGTAGCAGCCGGAACCTCTTTTTTAATAATAAAATTATTATCTCCAAATGTTCAAGAAAATGCAGATGTATCTAATTCCTCTTCATTATCAACACAGATAATATCTACTTCAGAACTAATAAGAGAAGGTGCAAGATACCCTGTGATGTTAAAAGGTGGAAAAGATGTTGCTGTTATAGATGCTTTAAATATGAAAGTTGGTAGCAATGAAGCTAGAGATCTTTTAGCTTCAAATAAAATAGAAGTTTTAGAAGCTGTAAGGATGATATTTTTAAATAAAACACGATCTGAAGTCTCAAATTCACAAGGAATAGAATTAATAAAAAAACAAATAAAAGATTCGGTAAATGAAATAATAGGATTTACTGGAGAAAGAGAAAATTTAGGAGTAGTAAAGGTTATAATGGTTATATTGACTGTATCTTCTACTGAATGATGAGGTGATTATTAATGGCTGGTAATGATACATTATCTCAAGATGAGATAGATAAAATATTAAATTCCTTATCAGATTCATCTGAAGAAGGTGGCGGTGAAGATATAGTAGCAGCCAGTCTTGAAGAAAAAAAAGTAAGAGAATATAACTTTAGAAGACCGGTTAAATTTTCGAGAGAACAGCAAAGAACTATACAATTAATTCATGAAAACTTTGCAAGGGAATTATCAACTTATTTATCCGGAAGAACAAGAACATTTGTTGAAGTAAGGTATGCAAGTATAGATCAAATTACTTTTTCGGAATTTCAACAATCTCTTACTACGCCCACATATATGGCAATTTTTTCAACAGATATGCTATCTGGAAGCGCCATACTTCAAATAGGACTTGATATTGGATATGTTATGATTGATAAACTCTTAGGAGGTCCTGGAGTTGCTTTTGAACAACTAAGAACACCAACAGATATAGAAATGTCTATACTTAGAAAAGAATCGGCTGTGATGCTTAGATCTTTAGCTAAATCATGGTCTATAATAACTGATTTTGATATAATGTTGGATAAAGTTGAAACTAATCCACAATTTGTTCAAATAGCACCGCCAAATGAAATGACAATATTAATAACTATGGCTATAACTGTTAGAGATGTACAGGGATTTATAAATATTTGTTTTCCATCATCTACTTTAGAGCCAATTTCGAATAAATTATCCACAAGAATGTGGACACAATCTTTTAAAAAATCTGAAAAGCAAAAAGAAACTCTAAAAAAATTATTAATGTTATCTGAATTACAACTTTCTGCAACACTTGGGAATGCTTCTTTAGAGTTAAGGGATTTGATGAATTTAAAGCTTGGAGATGTTATAAGATTGAACAGTTTTTATGAAGATCCAATAGATTTAAATGTTCAAGGAGTGCCAGTATACAAAACAAAAATAGGTAAAAATAAAGGATATTATGCAGTTAAGGTGGAAGAAGAGAATAAAGACTTATTAGAAAAACTTTTAATTCAACAATCATTAAAAAATGAAGAAGTTTTCGAAGAAGATAAACCACCTGTTGAAGGGGGTGAAGAATAATGCTTGGTGATGATTTTTTAAGTCAAGAAGAATTAGATTCATTATTACAAGGCTTAAATGAAGAAGAAAATGGAGATAATAAAGATTCAAATGTTGATATTGATAGTACAGTAGATATGATGGGTGAAATAGGTAATATAGCTATGGGATCAGGATCTACCACATTATCTACACTGTTAAGAAAAAAAGTTAATATAGGTTCTCCAGAATCTGATATAGTAAAATTTAAGGATATAAAAACTAATTTTCAAGATCAACAATTGGTAATAATAATAAATTATAAAAAAGGCTTGGAAGGATTAAATACTTTTGTTTTACCTGCCAAGATGGCATTAATAATTTCAAATTTGATGATGGGTGGAGATGGAAACGTTGAAGAAAATGCTGAACTTGATGAAATAAGTAAAAGTGCAGTAGGAGAAGCTATGAACCAAATGATGGGATCGGCTTCTACAGCTATGTCAGAATTTTTAAAAACATCTGTTGATATAACACCTCCTGAAATAAAAATACTCGATTTTTCAAGTCCAGATACAGTATTTCCTCCTTTAAATACATCAGAAGATGAAGATATTATATCTATAAGATTTAATATGGAAATAGAGGGTCTTACAAAAACTATATTTTGGCAGTTTATACCATTAAAATTTGCTAAAGTAGTTCAAGATTTGATGAAAAAAGTTATGGAAGAAGAAAATAAAGATTCAGAAGTTAAACCTCAAAATAATATAAATCAAAATGAACCAACTCATACACCAGAAATACCTAATACGAGGCAACAAACACAACAAGTTTCTCAACAACCAGTTCAACAACAAGCACCTCAACCAACTCAACAATATCAATATATACCTGATGATACAAATCATTCAAACCCAAATATTATACAACAAGGAAGTGAGGTTACCGTGAACCCTGTTAATTTTGGAGAAATAGATGGTAATCCTCCATCTATGAGAAGTGGTGAAAAAGTAGATTTATCAAAATTACAATTATTATTAGATGTACCTTTAGAAATAAAAGTTGAACTTGGTAGAGTTAATATGTCTCTCAGAGAAGTTCTGGATTTACATCAAGGTTCTATGATACAACTTGATAAACTTGCTGGAGAGCCTCTTGATATATATGCAAATGGAAAATTGATAGCTAGAGGAGAAGTAGTTGTAATTGAAGAAAGTTTTGGTATAAGAATAACAGAAATAGTATCTTTGAAAGAAAGGTTAAGAACGATCAAATGAAAAAGTACTTCATCTTAATCTTTTTACTCATAGGAATATTTATCTTTTCGAACAATGCTTTTGAAAAATATATAGCAAGTTTAATAGTAAAAGATAATTTGAAATTACAATTAAAAGTAATTATGGAAATAACTAAACCAACAGTCATAGAAAGTGATGTCTATTTTTTAAAAAACAGATATTTAATAATAAAAATAAATAAGCCCGAATTATTTTCGGGCATTGATTACGTATATGATATATTTGAAAATATTTTTTATACATCATCTCAAAATCATACAGACTCTTATGAAGAAGTAAATGTTTTAACTGCAAGCATACCTCAATTATTCCAGGGAATACTGATATCTTTTAAACCTGAAAAGTTAAATCATAAAAGTTTTATCGAAGATGAAATGATTATAGATTATTATGAACCTAAGACAAAAAATTTTTTAAAATTATTAAATGTTGATTTTGTCAAATTCAAAGTTTTTTTTAAGCAACCAAAAGAAGAAATATTGATGTTTGAAAAGTTTCAAATTTTAAATTCTCAAGAAAATAAAAAAATAGATTTTTATATTACAGAAATTAATAATTTGAAGGAAGAAGAATTAGATGATTTAATAAATAATATTATAAAATGATTTTATTCAAAAGATAGTTTTTAAATCTATCATCTTTTAATCTTCTATCATTATCACTAAAAAGATAATCGAGTTGTAATTTTATTAAATCAGATTCTCCAGGCTTTCCATGTCCTGGAGCTATTTTTTTGAAATTAATTTTTTTCAAAGATTCTAAAGTATTTACCCACAAATCAATATTAGAATTATAAAGCTCTGAATGTACTTTTGAAAAAATCAAATCTCCAGAAATTAAAACATTCATAGGCTTCAACATATAAATTGTAGAATCGGTAGTATGACCTCCAACGATTTTTGAAGAAACAATAATATCATCAATTATATTATAATTAGTATTAGTAAAAAGTTCTATATTCTTATTTTCAAAATTTATATTAATATCTGAAAAATTAAAATCAGATAATTTTGAAATTTCTCTCAATTGATTTTCAGTAAAATTAGTGAGATATTTAAAAGTCAGATCACTCATAGTTATATGTAAATTTTTTTTATTAAAGATAGCTCCAAATGAATGATCTGGATGATAATGAGTTAAATATATATTTTTTAATTTCTTTCCAGTTTTATCTTCTATTATTTCTGTCATTTCATTAAATTTTTTAGGGTATAAAGAACTATCAAAAGCTATGAGACCTTTTGAATATTCTAAAAAAGTTATATTACTCGCACCATTTTCAAACCAAAAAAAATACAGATTATTATACTGATAAAGCAATTTTTTTCACCTCTCAACTCTTTTAATTAATTTTTCTGTATAATAGTCTGGAAATCCTTTAATTTTAATGATATAATTTTTGTAAGCCAAACAAACTATAGAGGTGATAAACTTGTTGATAAAAGATTTTTTAAAGAAATATTGGTGGAGATACTCCATTGGAATACTGTTTTTGATAGTAGTTGATATCATTCAAATTTATATACCAAAACAAATAGGAAATATAGTAGATGTACTCGAAATACCAAATTTTCAAATGAATGATATAAAAAAATTAATTTTAGGTATAATCTTTTTGGCATTTGGATTAGTTATAGGAAGATTTTTGTGGAGAATATTTATTATAGGAGCAGCTAGACTTTTTCAATTTAAAACTATAAATAAAATGTTTGATCATATAATCGAGTTAGATCAAAATTTCTATGATAAATGGAGAACTGGAGATTTAATGACAAGATTCACCTCTGATACTAATCAAATAGAAAGATTAATGGGACCAGCAGTTATAATGTTAGTTGATACATTATTTATGTCCATTTTTACAATAATTGCAATGGGGAATTTTGTGAATTGGAAATTGACTTTTTTGGCAATAATACCTTTGCCATTAATAGCAATAATCTCATTATTTTTTGGAAAAGTAATTCATAAGAAATTCACACAACTTCAAGAAGATACATCAGAGCTTTCTAATATAACAGAAGAGAGTGTTGCAGGTGTTGATGTTATAAAATTATATTCAAATAAAAAAACTATGGAAGATATATTTAACAAAAGATCTAAAAGATATTATGATTCATACATAAGTCTTATAAGAATATGGGGATTGATGTTTCCCTTAGTTATGCTTTTGGGAGCAATGGCAACATTATTTGTCTTCTTTTTTGGTGGAAAAATGGTTATAATGAATGATATAACCCTTGGTCAATTTATAATGACTAATCAATATGTAGGAATGTTAATATGGCCGATGATGGCTTTTGGATTTTTAATTAACAATATTCAAAGAGGAAGAGCATCATTAAAGAGAATAAATAATGTTTTAGAACAAAAAAGTTTAATAAATGAGCCAGAAATGAAACAAATGGAATTCACCGGAAATTATCAAATAAAAGATTTAAATTTCAATTATCCTGAAAATGAAAGAAAAGTTTTAAAAAATATAAATATGAACATAAAACAAGGTGATATGATAGCATTTGTTGGTAGAGTTGGATCTGGAAAATCAACAGTTGCGAAACTCATGGCAAAAATATATCCTGTTGACAAAGGAAAAATAATTATAGATGATAAAGATATAAATGATATAAATGGAAAATCCATAAGAGATCATGTATCATATGTACCTCAAGATAATTTTTTATTTTCAATGACCATAAGAGAAAATATCTCATTTTCAAATAAAAAACTCGAACCTAAAGCAGAAAACTATGCTAAAATGGCGAGTGTTCATGGAGATATTTTAAATATAGAAAATGGATATGAAACTGTTGTAGGAGAAAGAGGTGTTACATTATCTGGAGGACAAAGACAAAGAGTTTCTATTGCAAGAGCTTTGGCAAAGAAATCTGAAATAATAATACTTGATGATTGTTTATCAGCTGTTGATACCGAAACAGAAGAAGCAATAATAAAAAATTTAAGAAAAGAAATAAAAAATAAAACTATAATAGTGATATCTCACAGATTAAAAGCTGTTAAAGATTCTGATAAAATATATGTTTTTGAAGATGGTCAAATTATAGAAGAAGGAAATCATAATCAATTGATGGACAAAAAATCTGTTTATCACTCAATGTATATGAAACAATTGATAGAAGATAAGTTGGGAGAGGAATACAATGGCTAATATAAGAGATGAAGTTTTTATTGAAGAACAAGAAAAAGGATTAAGTGATTCAAAAACATTCAAAAAACTTTGGAAATATATAAAAAAGTATAAAATAATATTGATGATAGCACTTTTATCTTTGACTTTCTCAACAATAATAGATTTAATGTTGCCATATCTTATAAGATATGGTATAGACAATGTTATAAATGTAGAATATACTTTTTCAAAAAATGAAAAAAATGAATATATTTTAAAGGATGATGGAATATATAAATTAGATTCAAAAGATGAAAAATATTATTTTTTAAATAAAGAAACACAACAAAAAGAATATATAAGTAAAGAAAGATTTGTATCTTATAAACAAGAAAACATAAATAAAGTTACATCATTTTCTGGAATATTTTTAATAGTATTAATATTTCAATTGATAATAAACTATTCACAAGTATTTTTTTCAAACCTTTTAGGTCAAAAAGTAATATATGATATAAGAAGTGATTTATTCAAACATATAGTAAGAGTTAAATATCGTTTTTTTACACAAAATCCTTCGGGAAAAATAACAACAAGAATAGTAAATGATACACAAAATCTTTCAGAATTTTTTTCTGATGTTATGAGTGCTTTAATGAAGGATATAGCAATACTTATAGGGGTATTGATATTAATGTTTGTTTTAAATGTAAAACTAACATTATACACTATAATAACTTTTCCAATAGTACTCATTGCAGTGTATTTATTTAGAAAATTTGATAGAAAAGCTTATGATAAAGTTAGGACAAGAATCTCAATAGTAAATGCATACTTAGCAGAAAATATTTCTGGAAGTCTTGTTACAAAACTTTTCAATCAAGAAAAAAGAAAAAAAGAAGAATTTAATTATATAAGTTCAAAATTATATAGTGCAAGATTGAATCAAATGATCGTATTTGCGATATTTAGACCCATGATGAATCTTTTATTCTATTTAACCATGAGTCTTCTTTTATGGTTTGGATCAAAGGGAATAAGAGATAGTTTTATAACTTTTGGTACTTTATATGCATTTACAGCTTATGTTGAAATGTTTTTTAAACCTCTTTTTGATATAGCAGAAAAATATGACATAATGCAAAATGCTTTTGCTTCTGCTGGAAAAATATTTAAATTGTTTGGTGAGACACATGAAGAACTTGGAAATGCCAAATATAAAAATATACAAAAGGGAGAAATAAGATTTGAAAATGTTAAATTTTCATATAATGAAAATGAAAATTATGTTTTAAAAGGTGCAAGCTTTTCGATAAAAGAAAATGAAAGGGTTTCAATAGTTGGCGAAACAGGTTCTGGAAAAACAACCTTGATAAAACTCATAAGTGGATTATATAAATATCAAGAAGGAAATATATATATAGATAATAAAAAATTATATGATTATGATATAGATTCGATAAGACAAAAAATAGCAGTAGTTCCTCAAGATGTATTTTTATTTTCTGGTAATATAATAGATAATATAAGACTTTTTAATGAAAATTATAGTGATCAAGATGTTATAAACGCAGCTAAAACTGTATATGCACATGATATAATTGAAAAATTACCAAACTCTTATAATACAGAGATATTAGAAAGAGGAGGAACTTTATCCAGTGGTGAAAGACAACTCATAGCTCTTGCAAGAGCAGTTCTATACAATGCAAAAATTATAATATTGGATGAAGCAACGGCAAATATAGATGTTGAAACAGAAGATTTAATTCAAAAGGCTTTAGATAAAATCTCATTAAATACGACTATAATATCTATTGCTCATAGACTTTCTACAGTTAAAAGTTCAAACAGAATAATAGTTGTGCATAAAGGTAAAATCGCAGAAGAAGGCTCACACAGTGAATTAATGAATAAAAAAGGAATATATTATGATCTATACAAACTTCAATTTGAAAATTCTTAACATATAATTAATATTTTTTATACTATATATAGTGTTTATTAATATGTAATGAAATTAAAATCATCTTCTAAAAAAAATAATACAATCCTTATTTAATAAAGGGTTGTATTATTTTCATGAATAAATCAAATTTTCCAATAAAATACATATAAATATTAACAAAAGATGTTATAGAAGTTTCTGAAATGAGAACAAATTAATTGCAAAAAAATCTTAACATTTAAAAAGATATAAAAAATTAACAAATAAAAAAATAATATCTAATCTATATCATTGATAAAAAGGGATTAATAGAATTTATTATTCTGTAAGCCTTTATAATAAAGAGTTATAAAGATTTAATCAAAAATTTTCTTGATTAAGGTTCATGAATGTGATAAGCTATATATTGGCTATATATTAAGGGGTGGAATTTGTATGAACAAGGAAGAACTTCATGAACAGTTAAAATTAAATATATCCAGAGAGACTTGGAAAAATTGGTTTAACACATCACAAATTATATCTATGGATGAAAATGAAGTTATAATAGGTTTGGGAAATCCATTTTTAAAAGACACAGTAGAGAAAAAATTTGGATCTATAATAAATGAAAAAATAAATGATATTTTAGGAAAAAATATAAAAGTTAAATATCAAGCTTCAACTATAGATAAAAATACCAAACCTCTATCAGGACCTTTGATCAGAAACAGACCTTTAAAATTATCAGAATTTAATCCTGAATTTACTTTTGAATCATTCGTTGTTGGTGAATCCAACAGAATGGCTTATTACTCTTCAATAGAGGCTTCTAAAAATCCCGGAAAATTTAATCCCTTATTCATTTATGGAGATGTTGGTTTAGGAAAAACTCATTTAATGCATTCTATTGCAAATTATATATTAGAACATTCTCCTGATTTAAGAGTTAGATATTTAACCGCTGAAGATTTTATGAATGAAATGATGGATGCTATAAGAAACAAACAAATGGAATCTTTCAGAGAACGATTTAGAAAAACAGTTGATATCTTACTAATAGATGATGTACAATTTTTAATAGGAAAAAATAATGTTCAAAACGAACTCTTTCACACATTCAATTCACTTTTTAATGCAGGAAAACAGGTTATAATATGTTCAGATAGAACACCAGATGAATTGGCGACATTTCATCCAAGATTGATAAGTAGATTTGAAATGGGATTAGTTGTAAATATTGAAACTCCAGATGAAAGTACGAGATACTTAATAGCAAAAAAAATGGCACAGATGATATCATTACAAATGTCAGATGATGTAGCTCATTATTTAGCAGAACATGTAGATCAAAACTTAAGACGATTAAGAGGAGCTATAATGAATTTGCTACTTCATACAAAGATTACTGGAGAACCAGTTAGTGTTTCTTCAGCAAAAAAGATAGTTGATTCTATAGTTAGAATGAATAAATCAAAAACGAAATATAATTCTAAAGAAGCTTTTGAAACAATAAAATTAAATACTGTAATAGACACAGTTATTGAAGAATTTAAAATATGTAGAGAAGATCTTTATTCTAATTCAAGAAAGAAAAATATTTCTGAGGCAAGACAAGTTTTAGCATACATATTAAAAATATATATGAAATTGTCTGTAAAGGAAATATCAAAGATACTAAAAAGAAATCATTCAACAATAAGTCATTCAATAAAAAAAATAGATCATTCATTGATGTTAGGTAATAATATAATAAAAAGTAAAATAGATAATATAAAAGAAAAGATGGAATCTGAAAAAGTTGATTTAGATTTAGTATGAGTAAAGGATGGTTTTATACCATCCTTTTTCAAATATTTATCAGAGACTAATTTAAAGATATAATTGGCTATAAATACAATATATTAGCTATTTCTTTGATTAATAAGTCGATAGAAATATTGAAATTTTTTTCATAATCATTTAAACTATATATGTAAGTAAATTTTATTTCTGGGAGAGTGATGAAATGAAAGCATTGTTAAAAAAAGAACCAGGCAAAGGATTTACATTGGAAAATGTTGAAGAACCAGTTATAAAAAATTCAGATGATGTGAAAATAAAGATATTAAGAACATCGATATGTGGTACGGATGTACACATTTATGAATGGAATAAATGGGCTGAAGAAAGGATAAAAACACCTCAAATTGGTGGTCATGAATTTGTTGGTGAAGTAATAGAAGTTGGAGATAATGTAAAAGGTTTAGTACCTGGAGATATAGTTGCCAGTGAAACTCATATTCCATGCAAAGTATGTTATCAATGTAAAACTGGAAATATGCATGTATGTAAAGATATGCAGATTCTTGGAGTTGATAGAGATGGAGTATTTGCTGAATATGCAGTAGTTCCAGAAATTGTGTTATGGAAATTAGATGAAAGTATACCATTAAAATATGCATCAGTTATGGAACCTTTAGGTAATGCTATACATACAGCTACAGCTACTGATTTAAGAGCTAAACATGTATTAATAACGGGAGCAGGACCAATAGGAGCGATGGCTATACAAGTTGCAAAAGCTTCAGGTGCTGCAACAATCATTGTAAGTGAAGTTTCTGAATATAGAATAAATATGGCAAAAGAAGTTGGTGCAGATCTTGTTATAAATCCATCTAAAGAAAATTTATATGAAAAAGTAATGGAATTTACAGGAAATCATGGAGCAGATGTTTTATTAGAGATGTCTGGAAATGTAACAGCTTTAAATGATGGAATTAAATCTGTCAGAAATGCTGGATTTGTATCTATATTAGGTGTATATAATGAAGAAAAAATACCTTTTGTTATGAACACAGCTGTTTTTAAAAATCTTACAATACAAGCAATAACTGGTAGAAAAATGTTTGAAACTTGGCATATTGCAACTCAATGGCTTAAATATAACAGAATAAATATAGATAAAATAGTTACTCATGAAATAAAAATGGAAGATTTTGAGAAAGGTTTTGAGTTGATGATGTCTGGTAAAAGTGGTAAAATTGTAATGAAAGTATCAGAATAGGAGGGATCTAATTGAATATTTATGAAGAATTAACAAAAGAAATGAAAGAACTTGAAGAACAAGGGCTTCTTGTTAATATAAGAACTTTAGAGTCAGCTCAGGGAGCATGGCTTAATATGAATGGTAAAAAAGTTTTAAATATGTGTTCAAATAATTATCTTGGTTTTGCCAATGATGAAAGATTAAAAAAGGCTTCTATAAAGGCAATAGAAGAATGGGGAGTAGGTCCTGGAGCAGTTAGGTCTATTGCTGGAACATTGACTATACATAACACATTAGAATCAGAACTTGCAAAGTTTAAACATGTTGAAGACACTTTAGTAGTGCAATCTGGATTTAATGCAAACCAAGCTATAATACCCGCAATAATGAGATCAGAAGATGCAATACTATCAGATGAATTAAATCATGCAAGTATAATAGATGGAGTTAGATTGACAAAATCAAAAAAATACGTTTGGAAACATAAAGATGTAAAATCTTTAGAAGAAGCTTTAAAAAAAGCTGATTCTGAAAATGCCAAAAGAAAATTAATAATTACTGATGGAGTTTTTTCAATGGATGGTGATGTAGCTCCACTTCCAGAGATTTGTGATGTAGCTGAAAAATATAATGCTCTTGTTATGGTTGATGATGCTCATGGTGAAGGAGTATTGGGTTCAAATGGTAGGGGAATAGTAGATCATTTTGGACTTCATGGAAGAGTTGATATAGAAGTTGGTACATTATCAAAAGCTTTTGGTGTAGTTGGTGGATTTGTAGCCGGTAAAAAAGAGCTCATAAAATATTTAAAACAAAAAGCAAGACCATTTTTATTCTCAAGTTCATTATCTCCAGCAGAATCAGGAGCTGCTCTTGAAGCTATAAAAATATTGACCGAAAATGATATAGAAGTAAAAAAACTTTGGGATAATGGAAAGTATTTCCAAGAAAAAATGAGAGAAATGGGATTTGATACTGGAGAAACTGTAACTCCTATCACACCTGTTATGCTTTATGAAGCAAAGACAGCAAAAAAATTCTCTTCAAGATTGTATGAAGAAGGAATATTTGCATCAGCTATAGGATTTCCAACAGTTCCAAAAGGAAAAGCAAGAATAAGAGTTATGATAAGTGCTGCACATAGTAGAGAAGATCTAGATTTTGCACTTGAAAAATTTAAATTAATAGGTAAAGAACTTGAAATAATATAAAGAATGCTTCGGCATTCTTTTTTTATCAAAATTTATATAATAATTAAAAACTAAGTAATAAATAATATAACTTAATGAATAAAAAAATGATATAATACCTCGTATGAGGAGGTATTATAATGCTAAAAGAGAACAATTATGATGTAATAGTTGTTGGGGCAGGTCATGCAGGTATAGAAGCGGCAATAGCTTCATCAAAAATGGATTTAAAAACATTATTATTAAACATAAATTTAGATTCTGTTGGATGGACACCATGTAATCCAGCAATTGGAGGACCAGCTAAAGGTATAGTTACAAGAGAAATAGATGCACTTGGAGGAGTTCAAGCTAAAGTAACTGATAAAACAATGATAAATGTTAGAATGTTGAATACATCAAAAGGAATAGCTGTAAGAGCTTTGAGAGCGCAAGTTGATAAATATGAATATTCTCGAGAAATGAAAAAAATACTTGAAAATCAAAAAAATTTGACTTTAAGATATGGACTTGTAAAAAATATTATAGTAGATGGGAATGAAATAAAAGGTGTTGAAACAGAACTTGGTATAACTTATTATTCTAAAGCTGTAATATTAACAACTGGAACTTACTTAAGAGGGAAAATTTTCATTGGAAGAAATGTATTTCACTCCGGAAGAATGGGAGATTTATCGGCAGATTCTTTAACAGAATCATTAAATAAATATGGAATAAAAACCAACAGATTTAAAACAGGAACTCCAGCAAGAATAAATAAAGATTCTATTAATTTTGAAAATTTAATAAGACAAGATACATCAAAAAGTCCCTTAGCTTTTTCATTTTTCAATAAACCAAAAATATTAAAAGATGATTTTCCTTGTTGGATTACAAGAACAACAGAAAAAACTAATGAAATAATAAAAGAATATATAAACTATTCACCTCTTTATGGAGATATAAAATTAATAGAATCAAAAGGTCCAAGATATTGTCCATCGATAGAAGATAAAGTTATGAAATTCAATAGAGACAAACATCAGTTATTTTTAGAACCAGAATCTAAATATTCAAAAGAATATTATATAAATGGATTAAGTACAAGTCTTCCATATGAAGCTCAAGTAAAAATGTTACAAAGTATACCAGGCCTTGAAAATGCCATTGTTGAAAGACCTGCTTATGCTGTTGAATATGATTATATTTTACCTGAACAACTAAAATATACATTAGAATATAAAAATATATCAGGACTTTACTTTGCAGGCCAAATAAATGGAACGAGTGGATATGAAGAGGCAGCTGGACAAGGTTTGATTGCAGGTATAAATGCAGCTTTAAAAATAAAAAACAAAAAAGAATTTATTTTAAATAGATCTGAATCTTATATAGGAGTATTAATAGACGATCTAATAAACAAAGGGGTAGATGAACCTTATAGATTATTAACATCTAGAGCAGAATATAGATTATTATTAAGACATGATAATTCACATTTCAGACTTATAGATTATGGTTATCAATTAAACTTAATAAATAAAGAAGAATATGAAGAAGTAAAAAAAGTAGAAAAAGAAATTAATTATCATTATGATAAAATTCAAAATATAAAAATAGAAAAAACTTATTTAAATGAAATATTAGAAAAAAATAATTCAACAAAAGTAGATCATAAAACTAATATGTCTGATATTTTAAAAAGACCTGAAATATCTTTTTACGATTTGAAAAATTTTTACAATGAAAAAATAGAAGATGAAAGAGTTATAGAACAAATAGAAATAAGGTTTAAATACGGTGGATATATAAGAAAAATGAAAGAAGAAATAGAAAAGATGAAAAAATTAGAAAATGATCTAATTCCTGTAGATATGAATTATGATGAAGTTCATAATTTGGCTTTTGAAGCGCGTGAAAAATTAAAAAAAATAAAACCAAAATCTATAGCTCAAGCTATGAGAATACCTGGTATAAATCCATCTGATATAATAAATTTGAGTTTATATATAAAAAAATAATGAAGAGCTTAAGCTCTTCATTATTTTATAGTATATTTAAAAACTATTATATCTTTATCATCTGAACCAAAATCTTTTGAAGTAGAGTAACCAGCAACATAAATATTGCCTTTTTCATCTATATCTAAAGAATAAGCAACATCATCGCCATCTCCACCGATTATTTTAGTCGATTCAATATAACCATCTGAATTGAATTCAAGTAATATTATATCTTTATCATTTTTTCCTTCAGGAGTAGTATAACCAGCAACATACAAATTATTGTTAGGTCCTTCTTTCACAGAATAGCCATGATCTGATTTTATATCACCATAACCTGATTCCCAAAGCATTTTTCCATCTTTTGAAAATTTAACTAAATAAAAATCTGACCAACCATCTTTCCAAGAACCATCATAACCTACTGCAACATAACCATCCTTAACTTCTTTAACTTCAAATCCTCTTGCATAATCTCTTCCAGTGAAAACATTTGTCCATAATTCTTCACCAGTCAAGGTAACTTTTGTCATCATAAACTTAGTTCTACCCTCAAAGAAATCAACAATAGTTCCAGCTATTATAAGATTTCCATCAGTAGTTAATTCCATACTCAAAGGTTTAATATCTGAACCAGCTTGACCAATAGGTAACCATTTTGTCCATACAACATCTAAACTATCTTTAGAAACTTTTATAAGTTTCCCTTTCATGTTTAAAGTTTTAGGATCTGTTCCATAACCTAAAAGTATATAAGAGTCATTTAATTCGACCATAGCTGTACCTTTTTCAATACCAAAATTTTTAATATTCTTTTTAAATCCATTTTCGCCTAATTTAGCAAGAAAAATGTCATAATCTGTGGAATAAGATCTTGTAGAACCTACAGCTACAGGATTTCCATCAAAATCTTCGAATCCCCATAATAACCAGTCATTATTTGAACCGCCAACTAATTCTTTTGATAATATTTCGCCTTTAGAATTTAATTTAATAACTAGTCCATCTTCGTTGTAACCATTAGGATCTGATACACCAAATAGGTAAGCTCCATCCTCAACAGCATTCACATAAAAAATTTCTTGTTCACCCTCCATAGGATAAACTCTACCCCAATCAAGATTAGGCGCTGCAAAAGATAATAGTCCCACTAATAATACCATTATTACTAGAATTCTTGGTTTCATGATTATCCCTCCTACCAAAATTCATTTTATTATAAATCATTATAATTATAACATAAAAAAAAGTAAAAAAGAAAACTAAGTAAGTTTTAAAATCTTTGTTTTTAGCTCATTTATATTTGACAAGACTTGTATTTCTATTTCATCGTTTAATAAAATATCATAAAAGTTTTTATAAAGAATATTCTTTATAAAATCAACTTGCTTATTATCGATATCATATATTGACAACAAATAGATTTCAGAATTTAAACGGAATAAAGAATATTTGAAAAAAATATCTTTGAATGAATACTTAAGAATATTTAAAATTTTCAAATTAAATTCAAAGTATTTTTCATAAGAGTTATAATTACTTTTTTTAAATTTAATCATAATATTTAAATTTGATTTTTTATTTAAAATATCGAACATACTATAAAAATCTAATTCATTATAAATATTAAAATAGTTATACTGTTTTTTATTATTAATCTCATTTAAATAAGAATAAAAATAAATATTATTTTTAAATAGGCTTATAAATAAAAGAATACTATCTTCAATATTTTTATTTGAGGATTTTATGGGAAATAAAAATATTTTATATTCAAAATTAAATTCTATCATTACAAAATATATATCAAAAATGTTTTTATCTGTATTTATATCAAGATTTTCATCATCAACAATTTCTTTTATATTATAGACTTTATAAAGAGAAATATTCTTTTTTTGTATATCCTCAATATCAAATTTAATTTTTTTAAATTTATATATAAAAGATCTTTCATTTCCAAAAAATTTTTGGAATTCAAAATAATTTTTATGTTTTTTATAACTAATTACTGTATTTAAAAAAGAAAAATTTTTAGAAAAATTATCAATGAGCATTTTAAATAAAGAATCCTCATTAAAGAAAAATACATCATTTGATTCGTTTTTAGGAATGCAATTATAAATATTTATTTTTTCTTTTTTCAATTTGTTTATATAATCAATTATTTTTTTAAAACTAACATCATAATTTCTATCGTCTAAAAATTTAGTTTTATTTAATTCATTAGATAATAAATCTATATTTTGAAATAATTTTTTTCTTGAATTACTTATGATATTATAAATTACCAACAAAGAAATAAAAAATAAAATTGTTATAGTTATCGAAGTCATATAAAATAAATTAAAATATTTATTATTTGTATCTTCATAAACGATAAAAAATTTTTTATTCAAGAAATCCAAACTTTTTATAGCATAGAACTTTTTTTCATCATTTATAATTGAAACACTATTATCATTATAATTTTTTAAAAATAAACCATTTACTATTAGATCATTTTTATTTTTAAAAGATACAAAGGGTGAATTAAATGTATTAAATTTACTTTCCAATATAAAATATCCCATATGTTTGTCGGTTATTTTTCCTGATTTCAATTCAAAGCTTTTCATAGCAATATAAAAATAAACTTCATCATTATGATAAAAAAAATCGCTTAAAAATATATTTTCTTTTGATAAAGATAATTGAAACAAATTTTTATTAAAAAGTGTTTTATTCAAAGGGATTTTATCATATGGCATTAATATATTAAATTTATTATCAGTCAAAAAAATTTTAGAATCTTCTTTTCCCATATAAATATCATTTATATAATCCATATACCTATCATGATAAGTTTTATATAATACAAGATTCTCATCTAAGATCAAATTGTTTTTTAATGAGTTTTTTTCTTGCAAATTTAATTTTGAATAATAATTAGTTAATATTCTATTAGCTGTATTTCCCATTATATCTTTTGATAAAATAGATAAAATCGTTTTTTTTGAATTTAGATAAGTTATCTGAGATTTAGAGTAACTTTCAACATTTTTTTCGACTTGTTTTTCAAATATCTTTAAATTTGAGTTTATTAAATAATAAAAATTTTCGCTAAA